>JBEIFU010000035.1:0-15953 GCA_040382295.1 Alphaproteobacteria bacterium | reverse complement strand
TTGCCCATCCGTGGTACTGGACGTGGGCGATTTCCAGGCGACCGGCGCCCAGATCGACCGCAAGATCGATGAAGGCCTGAACCTCCTGAATGTTGCTGCGATGAATGACGGCATTGACGGTCAGGGCCAGACCCTCCTCGACGATGAGGCGCGCGGCGTCCTTCTTCGTGCGCAGAGATCCTTTCACGTGCGCGATCGCGTCAGCCCTGGCGGCATCCACACTCTGGAAACTGACTTGAACATGATCAAGCCCAGCAGCGCGCAGCTCTGACAGTCGCTGTGCGCTCAGTCCTACGGCTGATGTAATGAGGTTGGTGTAGAGGCCCGACAGGTGCGCCGCATTCGTGATTTCGGCCAGATCGGGTCGTGCGAGCGGTTCCCCTCCCGACAGGTGGATGTGCGCCATGCCAAGCGACGCGGCCTCTTCGATCACTCGGATCCAGGTGCGTGTGTCGAGTTCCTGGCTGGCGCGCGTGAGGTCGAGCGGATTCGAGCAATAGGGGCACTGGAGCGGGCATCTATGGGTCAGTTCGGCCAGCAATCCAAGTGGAACTGGCACGGCGCTCACGGCTTCACATACCCCTTGGCGGCCAGGTCTTTAAGCAGGGTGTCGATGTCGTTGCGGATGACATCTGCTTTCTCGTCATATTCCTTTGCCAGGGCGGCGGCGATGTCCGATATGCGACGCTTGCCGTCGATCTGGGTGACGATCGAAAGCGCGATGTCATCCAGTTCGAGGACGCGCTCGGGCCCGAGGAGGACGGGGCCTCGCCTGTCGTCCTTGCTGAGCCTTACCCCCGGTGCCAGTCGGGGCGAGCCGTCCTGTTTGCTGCCGGATGTGTCGTCTGTGCTGTCGTCGCTCATGATCCAAAGGTGCCAGGCGGTGTGTGCCTTGGCGTAACGTAAGCATAGTACAGCGCGTCAAGCATTGACCAGAGCACGCTGCACTTGAATTCGAGGGCGCGCAGGCAGAGGGCCTGGGCCTCCGGCGTTGCCGCGTGTGCGATGCAATAATGCAGGGCGAAATCGGCATCGCGCGGGGCCTGGGTCATGCGTGCACCGAAGTAAGCCAGGGTTTCCTTCGACACGAAATCGTATCCAGCCAGCATGCCTTCGACCCGTTCGGCGATGATTTTCGGCGCGAACATCTCTGTCAGCGAGGAGGCGATGGCCTCCAGCAGTGTGCGGTCGCGCGTGAAGTGGACATAGGCGTCGGCAGCAAAGATCGTGGCAGGCAGGGCGAGGCGCTCGGAGATGACCACTTTCCGTTCGAGGCCGAGCCCGTCGGTGAGCTTCAGCCAGCGGGCGATGCCGCCGTCCGTGCCATCCGTTCCATCGTGGTCCTCGATGCGTACGCGCCATGTGGCGCGGAGTTCAGGCGTTGGAAGGCGCGAGACGATGATCGCGTCCTTGATGGGTATGCGGCTCTGGTAGATGTAACGGTTGAGCGCCCATGCCTGAACCTGGCGCCGGTCGAGTTTCCCGGCATGCAGAAGTTTATGGAAGGGGTGCAGATTATGGTAGCGCGCGGCGCCGATGGCGCGGAGCGCAGCCTCGAACTCGCTCGGTGACAGAAGGCTCACAGGTCAATCCTCATGCCGTCGGTGGCGATGGTCCAGCCCGCATTCTCGACGATCCGGCGCTCGTCGGAGACGCGGTTGAGCACCGGGTTGGAATTGTTGATGTGGATGAAAATGCGCCGGCCGATGCTTGCATCCTTGAGGCGCGTCATCGCCTCGTCCATCGACACATGACCCATGCGTCGCGCGGTCTTCGCTCCCTCGCCGGAGCGTATCATCTCGTCGTCCACGCACAACGTGCCATCAAAAAAGAGAACATCGGTCCCCTCAATGGCGCGCAGGATATCGCGGGTGATTTCAGCACAGGCTGGCATGAAGATCGCCCGATGGTTTGCAGGCGACGTGAGTTCAATGCCGATCGAGGAGCCCTCCACGGGAGCAATCCCGTGCGTGGCCTCCAAGTAGAGCGGTGGTTTTCCGGGTGTCTCGAGGCTGCGGCACACCAAGCCCGGTAGTGGCTCGAAGGTGGTGCCTGACTGGATTGTCCGGAATTGCACGCAGGCCCGGTCCAACACGTTGAAGACCGAATTCATCCGCAACGCACCCAGCACGAATTCGGTGGCCCAGACGGTGAAGGGCTGGCGCTCGCGCAGGATCAGCAAGCCCGAGATGGCGTCGATGTCGGCGCCCGTGAGGACGACAGCTCGGATCGGGGATGAGCGTGGAGCCGCTTGGGGATGAAGCTCCGGGGTCGAGATGATCTGCTGACGGATGTCCGGGCTCGCGTTGAGCAGGACCCATTCTCGTCCGTCTGGCGAAGCCGCGATGGAACACTGCGTCTGCGCCGGGCAGTCCAGATGACCGGAGAAGGCGTTGCGGTTATTCGGGCTCGCAGCATTCCATTGCGGGAAGCCGCCTCCGGCGGCTGCGCCCAGTACGATCATTTTCATGTGCAGGGGGAGCTTGGGTGCTCCGCCGGTGTTACTCGGCCGAGCAGTAGCAGTTGATTTCCATTGCGGCAGAGATTTCGCGGAACTGGGGCTTGCGCCAGGACTTCTTCTTCATGACTGATCCTCCATGAGCCTTACGGCATGACTGTGGCCCAACTGGGCGCTTCACGCAATAGTTTCAGGAGCGGCACAGGCCTTTCAAGGTCTGCTCCAAAACGGCTCTGCCCTTCTGCCAAATGCTTTCCTTCCACACATCGGTCTCGGGGTAAAAGGCCTCCCGCATCTGGGCCTTGATGGCGCTGCCATCCGGATGGCCGGGTCCCGCCACGGTATGAAGCCAGTTATCCGCTCGCAGGGCCTGAAAGACTTCGAGGGTCGACTGGGTGCCGTATTCCACGCAAATCGTCGTTGTTTCTGCCTGGCTGAAGAGGGATGGGATTGCCGAGTCCAAGCTGCCGAAGACCTGGGCGGAAATCGAGTCGCCGGCCTTGGTCGAGCTCACCTTGTCTGCAAACCACGCACGGGCCCGGGCGTAGGATGGACTGTCCGGTGGGTCTTCACTGATCAGCTCCACCCCCGCAAAAGGACCGAGGCCCGTGTGGAAGTCGAGGACAGCTGCCTGCCTGCATGGCAAGGCGCAGTCATTGATGATCGTGCGCAGCGTTGCGGATGACCATTGTTCCCGCGTGCCACCGAAGTACATGCCCAGGGGGTGCGTGTACTGGCCTTTGCTGATTGTTTCCTGCATGGCGAAAGCTCCATGCTCTCTTGCATAGTTCCGCAATGCCCGGCTGGCTGCATCGATGGACCCCTCACTGAGATCCGAGGGGGCTATGGCGTCGGCGAGCTGCGCGTAATGATCGTTCTGCGGCGGCTCGGCTGCCCAGTCGATGAAGTTCCGATTGAGATCAACATTCTCCTCTGTCACTCGTCGATCCCATGCGAAGCCGTACGGGTTGAGCCCGTGCACCAGTACCTGGCGCACATCGGGCAGCGTGGCCATGCCCAGGTGCAGCCATCCTGTCAGCACGGCTGCGCCAGCGTAGCCTTCGACGCCGTGGGTGCCGGCAACCGCAAGAAGGACCCGGTCACTCGGGTTCCCAAGGATGGCGACGTCGATGAACAGCTCCTCGCCCAGCGGTCCCCTTGCGTTGGGGTGCCTTATCGCGCGTAGCTCCGCTCCCCTTTGGCTGGCTGCGAGCCGGAACTTCGTGCGCGCTTCAAAGTAGTCGCTGGAGAAGAACGGGCTGGCACTCATGCAAGGATGAAGCCCTCATATCCGTTGCCTGCCACTTCGGCGCATTTGGCACGGTAGGCCGGCACGCCGCCGATATAGGGCATGAATATGCGCGGCTTACCCGGCACGTTGGCGCCCATGTACCAGGAGTTTGCCCGTGGATAGAGCGTCATGTGTGCGACCTCATTGACGTGGGCAACCCATGCTTCTTCTGCTTCCGGGGCGGCCTCCATCGTGGTCTTTCGACGTGCA
Organism: Alphaproteobacteria bacterium; assembly: GCA_040382295.1. Taxonomy (GTDB): domain Bacteria; phylum Pseudomonadota; class Alphaproteobacteria; order Micropepsales; family Micropepsaceae; genus SZUA-430. The sequence continues at coordinate 11,994 of JBEIFU010000035.1, read as the reverse complement.
ACCAGATCGGCGAGCGCCCTGGCAATCCAGTCGACGTGGTGCTCGATGGTCGGCGCCATGTTCGAGAGGACGGATGGCGATCCGGGGCCGGTGACGGTGAAGAGGTTGGGGAAGCCTGACACGGACAGGCCAAGATAGGTCTTTGGACCGTCGGCCCACTTGTCTTTAAGCTTCCGTCCCCCGCGACCGGTGATGTCGATGCGGTCGAGGGCGCCGGTCATGGCGTCGAAGCCGATCGCGAAGATGATGGCGTCGAAGCGATAGTCCTGTGCTGCCGTGCGCACGCCGTCGGGTGTGATCTCCTCGATCTGCGCCTGTGATACGTCCACCAGCGATACATTGCTTCGGTTGAAGGTGGCGTAGTAGTCGCTGTCCACGCACATGCGCTTGGTGCCAACCGGATAGGTCTTGGGGGTGAGCAGGTCGGCGGTGCGAGGATCCTTGACGATGCATCTGATCTTGCGCGCCAGGAAGTCGGCGGCGATCGCATTCGATTTTTCGTCAAGGGCGATGTCCGAGAAGCCTCCCAGGACGCCGAATCCGCCGTGCTGCCAGCGTTCCTCGAATATGCGCTCTGCCTCGGCTGGTGGGGTTTGGCTGAGAAGACGGTCTTCGGACTGCACGTGACGGATGCCGAAACCTGCTGCTGCAGCCTCCGCCCGAAAGCGGGCGCGGTTCAGTTTCCAGAGTTCAAGTTCTTCCGGCGGGATCTGGCCGTTGCGCGCTGGTACGCTGTAGTTGGGTGTACGCTGGAACACGGTGAGATGTCTTGCCTGGCGGGCCACCTCTGGGATCGTCTGGATGGCAGAGGACCCGGTTCCAATCACGGCGACATCGAGGCCCGTGAAGTCGACGGGTTCGTGGGGCCAGCGGCTGGTGAAGAAGGACTTTCCCCGGAACCGCCCGATGCCCGGGAAGTCAGGGTCTTTCGGTACCGAGAGGCATCCCGTGGCCATCACGATCGCACGCGCGACGCGGGGTATCGCATCGCGATCCGTGGTTACGTGCCACAGATTGGCTTTCTCGTCGAAGTGGGCTGCGGTCACGCCCGTATTGACCTGGATGTCCCGGCGCAGGTCGAACTTGTCTGCCACGTGGTTGAGGTATCTGAGGATCTCGGGCTGGGGTGCATATTTTTCGCTCCACTGCCATTCCTCGTCGAGCGCACTGGAGAACGAGTAGCAATATTCGACGCTTTCGATGTCCACGCGCGCGCCGGGATAGCGGTTCCAGTACCAGGTGCCGCCCACGTCGGGGGCTTTCTCGAAGGCGATGGCCCGCATGCCCTGCTTGCGCAGGCGATGAAGCATATAGAGCCCGGCGAAGCCCGCGCCCACCACAATGACATCCCACGGCTCGGAGGGGTGATGGCCCATGTGTTTTGCTCCTGTGGATTTGCTGACAGGGCGCATGATAGTCGCGGTGGCGGTCCAGCGACAATGGCCGATGATGCAGTCGGCTCTGTTCCGGTGCCTTACTTGTCGCGCGCCGACCACGAACCGTCCCAGCCTGCTGGGGGTGGTTCGAACTGGAATTGCTGAATGCGTTCTTCGTAGGTGTCGAAGATCTCGGCGGGGGCGCCTGCAAGCTTGCGTCCCCTATCGATGGCGGCGCGGGCCTCATCCCACTTGCCTGCCCGGAAGGCGGTAGTGAGTGCGCGCAGGACGGCCTGAAGGTTCATGAACTCCGGCGTGGTGCGCGCATGAGCGTGTCCCATCAGGGCATAGAGGCGCGTGGGGGCCTTGCGCCCCTTGACGGCCAGGAAGTCCAGCTCGAGAAACGCAAAAGCGTCGGCGACGCGCGTTACGGTGTCTTCGCCAATCACCAGCGGGAAACCGTAGTTGCCCGCGAATGACTGGATGCGCGCCGACAGGTTCACGGCGTCGCCCAGCGCAGAGTAGTCGAAGCGCAATTCCGAACCCATGTTGCCGACCACACAGCTACCGGTATTGATGCCGAGCGTCACGGCGATCGGCTTGACCTTGTGGCTGGCGTAGAATCCTTCTGCAGTCAGGTCCCTGTTCAAGGCGGCGAGAGAGTCCTGGATCTTGAGCGCGCACTCGCATGAGAGGGCGGGGTGGTTCTCGATGTCGAGAGGGGCGTTCCAGAACGCCATGATGCAGTCGCCGATGTATTTATCAATCGTTCCGCGATACTGGAGCACGTCCCTCGACATGGGCGTCAAGACGCGGTTGATGAGACGGGTCAGTCCCTGGGGATCGGAGCGGTAGCTCTCGGCAATCTCCGTGAAGCCCCTGATGTCGCAGAACATGATCGACAGTTCGCGTGTGTCCCCACCCAGTTTCAGCTTTGACGGGTCGGCCGCAATCTCGTTGACGACGTCCGGCGGCAGGTACTGGGAAAATGCACTGCGTACCGTGCGCCGTTCGGCCTCGGTCCGCATGAATTTCACGAGGCCGGCGGCAGCGAATACAAGGGCGATGTTGAGAGAAGGCGCAATCGGATCAAGAAGCCAGCGTTGTTCCGTGAAGGCCCACCAGGATATCCCGGCGGCGAAGAAGATGGCTGTGACGGCCACGCCTGCAATCCAGAAGACAGGGACCCGGTTGATGGTCAGCAGTACAAGCAGGCCGAGGACGAAGGCAAATCCGAGCTCGGCGCCGTCGGACCAGTCGGGGCGGCCCAAATGGTGCCCGATGAGCATCTGCTCCAGCGCCTGAACGTGAAGCTCCACGCCAGGTGTCTCGCCGCGACGGGGCGTGATGCGCAGGTCGCGTAACCCGGCGGCACTGCTGCCGATGATCATGGCGGCGCCCTCGAGCTCGGGCAGTTCCCCCGGCGCGTTCACGACCTTCCAGGCCGGGATGAGGCGTGAAGGCTGGTCTTCGGTGAAGTGGATCCACATCTGGCCGTCAGTCGTCGAGGGGATGACGTACGGGCCTACTTTCAGCGATATAATGCTGTCGGTCTGGCCGGCGGCAATCTCGCCTCCGCCTCCGGCCATCTTCACCTGAATCGTGGGGTACTTGCCGGTTGAGTTCCCGATCAGCACGCGCAGCGTTTCAAGGGCAAGGCCGGGATAGACCTCCCCACCATTCTTGTCCTCCATGCCGATCAGGAGGGGTACGCGGCGGATGATGCCATCGTCATCCAAAATGGTATTGAACGCGCCGGCTCCAGGTGCTGCCTGCTGCAGCATGTCGAGGGGAACTGTTGCGCCTGGCTTGGTCTGCACTGCATCGATCAGGCGGCTATCGCTGCCGCCGACGCGCGCAAATCCAGCCTTCAGCACAGGCTTGCGGTCCGTCTCCGTACCGCCGAGGATGAAGCCCAGTACGCTGGGCGTCTGTCGGAGCGTGTCCGCGAAGAGTTCGTCATTGTCCGGCAAGCTTGCAAGCTGTGTGCGCGTTGCATCCCAGTCCGGGCTTTCGGGCAGCGTACCGGCGATGGTCGGAGGGGAGGTCTGGTCCCTCTCGGCGAAGACCACGTCCCATGCAATGACCCCGACGCGTGCGTCCTGGAGGTTGCGCGTCATCTTCGCCAGGGTGCTTCGTGGCCACGGCCACTGGCCGATCCGGCTCAGGCTTTCCTCGTCGATGTCGATGAACCGGACTTTTACATCCTTGAACGGTCTTGGGTCTGCGTTCTGGTAGAAGTCGAAGACCTTATTGCGCTGGCCCTCGAGGATCCGGCCGAAATCGTTCCACTGAAGAATGATCGCGAGTGCCAGCACGAGCCATGGCAGATACCCCAGCCAGCGCATGATGCCGGCGAGCCCTGCCATCTGCAGGGCGTTCGCGGGCGTGGTTGCGTCGCGCTGGGACATGGCGATCTCAATCCGGGGTTGGCTCGGGCCGTCGCTGCGGGCCTTGTCATTCTATGGTTACCAGACGGCAGCCGATTCTCACGTGTCCCGCCCTCAATACAAGGACGGATCGTGTGATGGCGCGCACTGCCCGCGCTGGCGTGCCTTTCATGTGACGCTTTGCATGGCTGTTTGCCTTGCCGGGCTTGCTGCGGGCGGGCAGAATCGCGACTCGGCTCATGGGGTGAGCCGCTAGGGCGCGGCGTTAACGAATGTCAGGCACAGTGGTCGGAACGGGGACGTGGCTCGACGTATCGGAGGAGATGTCGCTGCTGCGGCTTGCCGCGCGCGGCGATTGGGTTGTCATGAATGCCGCCGCCATCGAGGGCGAGCTCAGGGCGCTTGACCCCTACGGTCGCGTGGCAGCCGTTTTCGATTTTTCGGGCCTCAACCGTCTCGACACTGCTGGCGCATGGCTGATCCATCGCACGCTGCGCACGCTGGAGCGCTCGGGTGTGAATGTCTCGACCATTGGCGACAGCGACACCCATCGCATGCTTCTTGCTGCTGTTGCCGCCAGCGGGCGGCGGCAAGCCGCAGAGGGTCCGGTCGATGGTCCGCTGGTGCAGCTCGTGGTGCGCATGGGACGGGCGCTTGAAGAGGCGGCGAAGACCACGCGCGAGATTGTCAGCTTTCTCGGACTGGTTCTCGAAACGCTGGTGCGCACGCTGGCCCAGCCGCGCCGGCTGCGGGTGACATCGACCGCTTATCACATGGAGCAGACGGGCCTGAATGCCGTTCCCATCGTCTGCCTGATCACGTTCCTTATCGGGGCGGTGATGGCCTATCAGGGCGCGGAACAGCTCGAACGGTTCGGCGCCGAGGTGTTTGCTGTCAATCTGGTGGCCGCTGGCTTCCTGCGCGAGATTGGCATTTTGCTGACGGCCATCATGGTTGCGGGAAGATCGGGCAGCGCGTTCACGGCGCAAATCGGCTCGATGAAACTGCGCGAGGAAATCGATGCGATGCGAACCATGGGTCTCGACCCCGTCGAGGTGTTGGTGCTGCCGCGCGTGATCGCGCTTGTCATCATGGTGCCCTTGCTGGGCTTCATCGCGGCGATGATGGGCCTGCTGGGGGCAGGGTTCGTGCTGTGGCTCGAGCTTGGTATGTCGCCGGCGATGTATATCGAGCGGCTCTACATGGCGGCCCAGTTCTGGGATGGTGCTGTTGCCTTCGTCAAGGCTCCGTTCTTCGGCCTGCTGATCGCCCTGATCGGTTGTTTCGAAGGTCTCAAGGTTTCGGGCAGCGCCGAGTCGGTCGGCCAGCGGACGACGGCCTCGGTTGTCGAAGGTATCTTCACCGTGATCGTGGTCGATGCGGTCTTCTCGATCCTTTTCCTGAAGCTCGGGATCTGAGGCATGGAGATCAACCCGATCATTTCAGTGCGGGGGCTGCGCAATCAGTTCGGGCGGCAGGTCATCCATGACGGTCTTGATCTGGACATCTACCGTGGCGAGGTCGTGGGCATTGTCGGTGGATCGGGGACCGGAAAGTCTGTGCTTCTGCGCACGATCCTTGGGCTGAACAAGCCAGTCGCCGGTCGTATCGAGGTGTTCGGTCACGTGCGCGATCAGATGACAGAGGCTGAGGCGCGTTCGGTCGAGAGGCGCTGGGGCGTTTTATTCCAGGATGGCGCTCTGTTCTCATCGCTGACGGTTGCGCAGAACATCCAGGTGGCGCTGCGCGAGCATCTGGACATGCCGCAGTACCTCATGGACGAGATTGCGGCGGTGAAGATCGCGCTGGCTGGCCTGCCTGCGGATGCAGGGTCGAAATATCCCTCAGAACTGTCGGGTGGCATGCGAAAGCGTGCGGGGCTTGCGCGGGCGCTGGCCCTTGATCCCGAGGTCGTCTTCCTCGATGAGCCGACCGCCGGACTTGATCCGATCGGGGCGGCGGCTTTCGATGCCCTGATCGGCAACCTGCAGGCGACGCTAGGATTGACGGTATTCATGGTTACTCACGATCTCGACAGTCTCTATGCGATCTGTAACCGTATTGCCGTGCTGGCGGAAAAGCGCGTGCTGGTCACGGGAACCATTGACGAGATGGCGCAGCAGGCGCATCCGTGGATCCGGGACTATTTCCATGGCCCGCGGGGCCGGGCTGCTGTTGCCGCCCGCCAGCGCGCAGCGGCTGGAGACGAGGCAAGGGGGGCTGAATAATGGAGACGCGTGCGCATCATCTGATGATCGGGAGCTTTGCGATCGCAATCTCGGTGCTGACGGTGCTCTTCCTGATGTGGATCGGCAAGTTCGAGTTCAGCAGGCACTATGCCATGTACATGCTGCGCTTCGAGGGCTCGGTCTCGGGGCTCGGCATGGCGGCGGATGTCCTTTACAATGGCATCAAGGTCGGCGAGGTGACCGACCTCAAGCTGGATCCCGATGATCCGTCGAATGTGCTCGTGACCATCCAGGTTGATCGCACGACGCCCGTGAAGACAGACTCGCATGCGAGCCTCGAGATGCAGGGGTTCACGGGTGTTGCGGCGATCCTGATTGCGGGTGGCCAGAAGGGTGACAAGCTGGTAGCCCAGAAGGGGCAGGCCTTTCCCTTCATCGAGACGCGCAAGTCGACCTTCCAGAAGCTGTTTGCCGGTGCGCCGGAGCTGATCAACCGGGGCAATGCCGTCCTCGACCGGTTGGGGACATTCCTCAGTGACGAGAACGAAGAGAAGTTCGGGGCGACGATCGAACATGTCGAGAAGCTGGCGGGGAATCTTTCACGCGCCTCGGACAAGTTCGATTCGATTGCGACGAACCTTGACAGGATCATCGCCGGGGATGCGAAGGGGACGCTGGCTGATGTGCGTGGGGTGGCGGGAGAGCTCAAGCAGTTCATGGCCGATGCGCGCGGCCCCCTGAAGGACTTTGCCCGGCGCGGCTTGCCGGAACTGCTCCTCGCCATCAGCGATGCGCGGCAGATGATTTCCTCAGTTGACCGGGCGGCCCAGCGCCTCGAGTCCAGCCCCTCGTCGCTTCTGTTCGGCGACAAGGCCGTCGAGTACAAGCCGGGAGGAAGCCGCTGATGCGCACCAGCCGTCTCATCGCCACGCTCGCTGTCTTTTTCGTTGCCTCGTGTGGCCTGCCAAACATCGGCGCGGGGCCGCCGCCGGATCTTTATGTCCTGTCGCCAAAGAGCACGTTTCCCGACGATCTGCCGACGGTGGACTGGCAGTTGGTGGTCGAGGAGCCGTCGACGGCAAAGGGGATCGATACAGACAGGATCGCGATCGCGCCTCAACCGCTGGAGGTGAAGTATCTTGCGGGCTCGCGCTGGGCCGATCGTGCGCCGCGCATGATCCAGCAACTGCTCATCCAGTCATTCGAGAATTCGCAGAAGATCGTCTCGGTCGGGCGCCAGTCGATCGGTCTCCGGTCGGACTTCCTGCTGAAGATCGAGTTGCGCGAGTTCCAGGCTGAGAAGAATGCCGAAGGCGGTACAGAGGTGCGGGTGCGCCTGAACCTGAAGCTGGTGCGTCAGGCGGTCGGCATGATCGTGGCGTCGCAGAGTTTTGAATCCGTCAAGCCTGCGGCCAGCGAACGGGTGCCTGACGTCGTGGAGGCCTTCGACAGCGCCGTGGGTGCCGTCATGAAGCGCTCTGTTGCGTGGACGCTGAAGGCTGGCAACGACAACAAGACGAAGCAACCCAAGGACTGGGACTGAGGCGTCAGTCGGCGAGTTCGAACAGCATCAGCAGCGTCTGCTGGAGTGGCCGGTTGAAGTTGTCGTCCGAGAGCACGTAGACCAGCGTGCGGCCCCTGTCATCGGTGCGGATCGCCAGTCCCTCCATGTTGTCGATGACATGATCCATGCCTGCATCGGCGACCAGCGTGGCCTTGACCGGTTTGCCGGGCCTCAGGTCTGCGGCGTCGATGCGCCGGATCGAGAAGCCGATACCGCCCGTGCGGCTGAAGCGGCGCTCGAGCGTCAGAACGTCGCCTCCGGGCAGTTGCTTTGCATCGGTTATCTCAAACGGCGCACGGGCGATGATGGACAGGGGCTGGTTCCTGCCGGTGGTGGGCTCGATCAACCATCCGCGCGTGTGACCGTCCTTGTCCTGCATCGCTTCGGTCAAGGCCAGCAGGGTGCCGCTTTCGAGGCGCTCGAGCGCTTCGATGCCTCCGTTGCCCGGCGCCTGTGCCAGATCCGGTGGTGCCTTGACCGGCCTTGCGCGGGCGTCGAGGCCTTCGCTTCCGAAAGCGTATCTCCAGATGCGGTGGTTGCCTTCGAAGCTGACATAGACATCGCCGTCAAGCCTGCCGGCGAGGCCTTCGGCATCGCCTTGCTTGCCGGAAAGGGGCTTGCCGTCCGGGTCCCTGAGCGGCGCAATCCTCGTTCCCTTGATGCCGGTGAGCCGGCCATCGGCATGGATCAGCTCGCCTGTCAGCCAGGCGCTTGCGTCGGTGATCGCGAGGAAGCGCTTGCCGTCCGGAGATACGATGAGCCCCGAGAGCCCCCCGAAGCTGCTGTCTGGCGACTTCAGTCTCAGCGTGCCGCGGTGGCGGAGCTTGCCGAGCGTCGTGGTCTCGCGGTCGGCGTAGGACAGCGGCAGGGGCTTTCCTTCGATCTCGAGCGGTCGGGACTTTTCTTCCGCGCAGGCCGCCGTTGCCATGCAGGCAAGTGCCAGGATGGCGAAAGCCCGGACCCGTCGTCTCATGCCGGCGCCCGCCGCACCGGTGAGGTCGCGCGGCGCTGAGGGCGGAGCGGGCGACCGTAGGAAGCGCCTTCCGGCACCTTTGTTGCGTCTTCGTCGAAGAGTTCGGCGAGCTTGTCGGTCATGGCCCCGCCAAGCTGTTCGGCGTCGACGATGGTGACGGCCCGCTTGTAGTAACGCGTGACATCGTGACCGATACCGATTGCGATGACCTCGATGGGCGAGCGCGTCTCGATGGTCTCGATCACCTCGCGCAAGTGACGCTCAAGGTAATTGCCCGAGTTCACCGACAGCGTGCTGTCATCGACAGGTGCGCCGTCGGAGATCACCATCAGGATACGGCGCTGCTCGGGGCGGGCGATCAGTCGGTTGTGGGCCCACATGAGCGCCTCGCCGTCGATGTTTTCCTTCAGCAGCCCCTCACGCATCATCAGGCCAAGGTTGCGCCGCGCGCGGCGCCAGGGGGCGTCGGCGGATTTGTAGATGATATGGCGCAGGTCGTTGAGGCGGCCCGGGGCCGGGGGCTTGTTTTCCTGCAGCCAGCGGTCGCGCGACTGGCCACCTTTCCACGCCTTCGTGGTGAAGCCAAGGATCTCGACCTTCACGTTGCAGCGCTCGAGCGTGCGGGCGAGGATGTCGGCGCACATGGCGGCCACCATGATCGGCCGGCCGCGCATCGAGCCTGAATTGTCGAGGAGCAGGGTCACTACAGTGTCCCTGAAATTCATGTCCTTCTCTATCTTGAAGGACAAAGGGTGCATCGGGTCGATCACCACACGCGAGAGGCGCGCGGCGTCGAGCATGCCTTCCTCGAGGTCGAATTCCCAGGTGCGGTTCTGCTTGGCCATCAGGCGGCGCTGCAGGCGGTTGGCGAGTCGTGCGACCACGCCCTGCATGGCCTGGAGCTGCTGGTCGAGATAGGCCCGAAGGCGGCCGAGTTCCTCGGTGTCGCACAGGTCTTCGGCGGCGATGATTTCGTCGAACTGGGTCGTGAAGACCTTGTAGCTGGGTTCGGTCCGGCCGCTGGCTTGCGTCTCGGGGCGAAAGGGCATCTTGCCGTCGGTCATGTCGTCGGCGTCCGAACGTGCGGCGCGCTCCTCGGTCTCGACCTCGACAGCCTGCTGGTCGCCCTCCTCGCCATCGGTCTCGGACATTTCCGTTTCCTCGGCAGAGGCTCCTTGCGCTTCGGCGGCCTCGCCGGACTGGTCCTGCTGGTCCTCCGATTGCTGTTCCGTCTGCTCGCCCTGCTGGTCGTCGTCGGCGCCGTCCGGGTCCTCTCCCAGCTCGTCGCCCATGCCCAGGTCCGTCAGGATGCGGCGCGTCATGCGGGCAAAGGCTGCCTGGTCGCGCATGATGTCGGGGAGCTTCTCCAGGTCGCTTCCGGCCTTGGCCTCGATGTGGTCCCGCCAGGCTTCGATCACGGCTTTCCCGGCGTCAGGCGTGGCGCGGCCCGTCAGGCGCTCGCGCATCATGAGCCCCACGGCTTCAGCCAGGGGCGCCTCGCTGCGGTCGCGTGCCTTGGCGTAGCCCTTCTGCTTCAGGCGGTGGACCAGCGCTGCATCGAGGTTCTTGCCCACGCCTTTCATGGCATTGGCGCCGATCGCCTCGACGCGTGCCTGTTCCGCCGCCTCGAAGATGGCGCGCGCCGAGGCGCCGGGTGGCGCGAACTGCGCGTGCATGGACTCGTCGTGCAAGGCAAGGCGCAGGGCAAAGGCGTCGGCTGCCCCGCGGGTCTGGGCAATCTCCGATTTTGACAGGTCGCGGGCAGGCAAGGGAAGCCGCGCCTTCAGTCCCCTGAGCTGTGGAGCCTCGGTGCCGTAGGTGACTTCGAGCTCGGGTTCTCCGCCAAGAGCGCGCAAGGTATTGCGCACGGCCTGCTTGAAGGGTTCGATCGGGCTTTCGGGTTTGGGTGCCACGGAATGCTCGTTATGCCACCATCACCTTTGCCGCGGACTCGGGCAGGTCTTCACCGAAGCAGCGCTGATAGAACTCCGCCACGGTTGCGCGCTCGAGCTCGTCGCACTTGTTCAGGAAGGTCACGCGGAAAGCGAAGCCTACATCACCGAAGATCTCGGCATTCTCGGCCCAGGTCAGCACCGTGCGGGGGCTCATGACGGTCGAGATGTCGCCGTTGATGAAGGCGTTGCGTGACAGGTCCGCAAGCCGAACCATGGCCCCTACCTTCTTTCGCCCTTCGGAAGAGTTGTAGGAAGGAAGCTTGGAGAGCATGATCTCGACCTCCTTGTCGTGCGGCAGGTAGTTGAGCGTGGTGACAACGTTCCACCGGTCCATCTGACCCTGGTTGATCTGCTGCGTGCCGTGATACAGGCCCGTCGTGTCTCCGAGGCCGATCGTGTTCGTGGTCGCGAACAGGCGGAAGGCAGGATGGGCGCGGATCACGCGGTTCTGGTCGAGCAGTGTGAGCTTGCCTGATTGCTCGAGCACGCGCTGGATGACGAACATCACATCCGGTCGACCAGCATCGTACTCGTCGAAGACGAGTGCCACGGGATGCTGCAGCGCCCAGGGCAGGATGCCTTCACGGAACTCGGTCACCTGCAGCCCGTCCTTCAGCACGATGGCGTCCTTGCCAACAAGGTCGATGCGGCTGATGTGACTGTCGAGGTTGATGCGGATGCAGGCCCAGTTGAGCCGTGCGGCCACCTGCTCGATGTGGGTGGACTTGCCGGTGCCGTGATAGCCCTGCACCATCACGCGACGGTTATGGGCAAAGCCTGCGAGGATCGCGAGCGTGGTGTCCCGGTCGAACCGATACGAGGGATCGATCTCGGGCACGTACTCGTTGGGCCTGGCGAAGCCCTTCACGGTCATGTTGATGTCAAGACCGAAGGTCTTGCGTACATCCACGCTGGTGTCGGGGCGGCTGTCGGCGGACAGACCATTCTGGTTCGTCGTCATCCCGGTTCAGGCTTTCTTTGGCAATTGCGTTGGCGTCTCTTTTACAACCCCGCGGGCCGTTACCGGAAGCGCGTTTGGTCACAGTCTGTCACGCGTATCCGGAGGCGCGGAGCTGCCCGTAGGCCTTGATGACCTGGCGCAGGCGTTCCTCGGCTCCGCGGTCGCCACCATTGGCGTCCGGGTGATAGCGCTTGACGAGTTCCTTAAAGCGGGTCTTGACGTCCTGCAAGGTTGCGTCAGGCTCGAGGTGCAGGGTTTCGAGTGCAGCCATCTGCATTTTCGAGCGCTTCCGCTCCGTTTTTTCTTCGCCGGCCCTGCGCCTGTCCGCGGCGCTGTCGCCTGCCGTGGCGCTGGGACCGTCGCTGAACACGACCGATGGGTCCACATAGGCCCCACGAAAGAACTCCTGGAGCTTCTGGGTGGGCCCTGCGGAGCGCTCGCCCAATTTCCAGGTGGGCCGCAGGCCCACGACGGCAGCGCGTTGATAGGCATCGACTTCCACCGGTGTCATGCCGCGGAAATAGTCCCACGACAGATTGTACTCGCGCACATGGTCGAGGCAGAACCAATAGTAGTCATGGAGCGC
>JBEIFU010000034.1:0-16002 GCA_040382295.1 Alphaproteobacteria bacterium | reverse complement strand
TGGGTCAAGGGGCTTCGCCTGCAGCAGTGCCATATTGCGCCGCGGGAAGATCAGGGGCGCAGGAAACCCATCGCCGCCTGTCGGCGAGCCTTCAGGACCAACACAGGATTGAAAGTTACCATGGGCCTCCGACAGTTTCTGATTGCAGCGGTGATACCCGCAACACTCCTCACCGCCTGCATTGACGACATGGATGTCAACAGCGCCTCGGTCCCGGCAAGCCCCGCAATGATCGAGGACGGGCGATCAATAGCCGAGGCCAATTGCGCGAGCTGCCACGCCATCGGCCGGACCGGCCAGAGCCCCGATCCCAAAGCCCCTACCTTCAGGACAGTCATGACGCGCTACAACGTCGACATGCTGGGTACCGAATTGGCCGAAGGCATGCGCGTTGCGCACGCACCAATGCCGCAATTCCAGTTCCGGCCTGAAGCCGTCGACAGCCTGATTGCCTATTTGCGCTCGGTTGAAATCAAAGGCGAAGGACAGGCACTCGTCGAACAACGCTGCGCGAAGTGCCATGCCATTGGCACGAACGACACCAGCCCATACCCGGGCGCCCAGCCCTTCCGCAACTTCGGTCAACGCTGGCGCCGTGATCAGCTGCGCGAGGCCCTTCTTGCAGGCATCGTGGCGGAGCACGACCGATCCGACATCCGGCTGCCACCGATGAAACTCACGGATCAGGAAGCCGACACACTGCTGGATTACCTCGACACGATCTCAAGCGCGAGCCACCCGGCACCCCGCTGAATGGCGAGGCACCCACCCTCGGGCACCTCGCAACCGTCGTACCCAAGCCCCGGGCCTACTCTGCCCAGCCGCAGGTCTTCCCTGCATTCTGCTCCTTGAGATAACCCATCAGCGGCTCGAAGTACTCGATCAGTGCTGAGCCATCCATCTCCCGCCCACCGGTCAGTTTCTGCAGCGTCTCCGGCCACGGGCGGGAGGAGCCGGCCTCCAGCATGTCGATGAAACGTCGCCCCGCATCCTTGTTGCCATAGACATCGCACGCATGCAGGGGCCCCTTGTAGCCCGCCGCATCGCACAGCGCCTTCTGGAACTGGAACTGCAGCACATAAGCGAGGAAATAGCGCGTGTACGGCGTATTGCCGGGAATGTGATACTTGGCGCCCGGATCGAAATCCTCATCACTACGCGCTACCGGAGCCGAAACACCCTGGTATTGCTCCCGGAGCTTCCACCAGGCACTGTTGTACTGATCAGCCGAGACCTCGCCGCTGAACACTTTCCAACGCCACTGATCGACGAGCTTGCCCCAGGGCAGGAACACGATCTTGTCGAGCGCCAGCTTCATCTGCGAATTCACGACCGCCCGCGGATCCATCTGCTGCGCAGGCACCAGACCGATCTTTGCAAGGTGCATTGGCGTCATCGAGAGGGTAATTGTGTCCCCGATCGCTTCATGGAAACCATCATGTGCGCCTGACTGGAACATCGGTTCGAGGGGATTGTAGCTGAGGTCATAATAGATATGGCCAAGCTCGTGGTAGATCGTGATGAGCGACTCCTCGTCGGGCTCGATGCATTGCTTGATCCTGACATCACCCTTCATGTTCATGTCCCACGCGCTGGCATGGCAGACCACGTCCCGATCACGGGGGCGCGTCAAGAGCGACTTCTGCCAGAAGGAATCAGGCAGCTTCTGCATGCCCAGAGAGACATAGAAATCCTCCGCCATACGCGTCATCTTCACCGACATGGCTGCATCGGCCTTGGTAGACAGCTCGGCGATCTCCAGAGAACCCTTGGCTCCCGGATTCTCGGACTTCAGACGCAGGAATTCCTGCTCTCGCATTTTCTTGAGCGAACTGGAGACATCGAGGCTAGCAACACCCTTGTAGGGTTCAAGCAGCGGATAGATGTTCGACCACTGCTGCGCCCACATGTTCCCGAGCAAATGCGACGGGATCTTGCCATCCTTGGGAACGATTGCATCGCCATACTTGGCATTGAGCTTTGTGCGGACATGGCAGTGGAGTTGCTCATACAGGGGCTTGACCTGCCCCCAGAGCCTCTCGGTTTCCTCGGCAAACGCCGCAGGGGTCATGTCATAGCCTCCACGCCAGACCTCACCCGCATCGGCAAAGCCCATCTCGCGCGCGCCCGTGTTCACCAGCTCGACAAAGCGCTGGTAATCCTTGCGGATCACGCGCGCCGTCTCCTGCCACCCCTTCCAGGCTGCCGCGCGCACCTCAGGCGCTTCATCGGGATTATTGATGATCTTCTCGATCTCGGTGAGGTTCAGGCAGTCATTGGCGGACCGACACCACTTCGCCGCGCCATAATTGGCCTCCATCCGCGAGAGGATCGTGGCAAGCTCCGCCTGAAGGGCCGGATCGCTCGGCGCCGGCGCAGAGACATTCTTGAGGAGCATGAGTGCCCGCGCGGTTTCCGGCTTGAGCCCCTTCACATCCTTGAAGCGCTTGGCCTCTTCGACCTTGCGCGCCTGCCAAGCCAGGAATTCCTCATTGGCCCGCGCGGCGATCATCTGCGAATCGTCCGTGATGTAGGTCGCCTGCAACCATGCCGCCGAACTGACATAGGGAACCATGCGCCGCAAATCGCTGTTCAGGCCCTCCACGAACTTGTCAGCCTCTTCGGGCGTGGCGGCCCCACCCGACCCCGTGTCACCACACCCGGCAAGCAGGAGTGCACAACCAAGCAGCAGTGTCGTACGCAGCGAACTCATGGATCGACCCTCAAACGAAATTAGGACACGACGAGATTAGCACGACCTTCGCAGGCAAAGCGACGGGTCGATAGCAACCCAACGGGCGCTGGGCCGAGGCGCTCAGCCCTGCATGAGCTGCGCGCCCATCATCTGGTGCAACATGTTGATCGCCTTCAGCGGCCTGACCATCACCTTGAAATGCGTGATCTGCCCAGCCTCGTTCCAGGTGATCATATCTATGCCATTGAGACGAATTCCCTGGATCTCGTTCTCGAACTCCAGCACGACGCCGCTGGCGTTCTCCCACGAACCCACATAGCGGAAGCCCGACCCACCCAGCACAACAAAGGCCGCTTTGAGGTACTTGAAGGTGACCTCACGCCCCCGCTGGGGCGTGTGGACCACAGGACTTTCGAAGACAGCATCGGGATGCAGCATGTCCCAGAGCTTCCTCTCATCATGCGAGCTCACATAATCATGCCATGCTCTCAGGAAAAGCGGATTCATCAACATGCCTCCGGAGACGGCGCTTTGCCGTCGAGTGTCAGGAGCGACGCATAAAGGTCGGGCCGCCGGTCCCGAAACAATCCCCACGAACGGCGCGCCGTCGCAATGGCATCCAGGTCCACTGTCGCTGTCAGGACCCTTTCCTCGTCGCGGCCGGCACTGGCCAGGATCTCACCAGTCGGTCCGGCAATGAACGAACTTCCATAGAAGGTGATTTCGCACGTCTCGCCAGCTTCCCGACCGATCCGGTTCGACGCTATCAGCGGCACATAATTGGCACCAGCATGCCCCTGCATGACACGCCGCCAATGTCCCGACGAGTCCACCTCCGGCGCAGGTGGAGGCTCACTGCCGATGGCTGTTGGATAGCAGAGGATTTCGGCACCTAACAGCGCCATCGCCCGCGCGCACTCCGGAAACCACTGGTCCCAGCAGATCCCGGCGCCAACCCGCGCGAACCGCGTATCCCATACCTTGAAACCCGTATCGCCAGGATTGAAATAGTACTTCTCCTGGTACCCGGGGCCATCCGGGATGTGCGACTTGCGGTAAAGCCCCAGCACCGACCCATCGGCATCGATCATGGCCAGCGAATTGAAATGCGCGTTGGTCGCCCGTTCAAAAAACGACAACGGCAACACAACACCCAGCTCCCGGGCCAGTTGCGAGAACCTTGCAATCAGCGCGTTCCCGGTAAATGGCTTCGCCAGATCGAAGTGGCAGGCCAGTTGATCCTTGCAGAAATAGGGTGTCTCGAACAATTCCTGCACAAGGATGATTTGCGCGCCTTGCTCATGCGCACGCCGGACAAGGTTCTCCGCTCGGTCGACATTGTCTTTGTAATCGTCCGAGCAGACCATCTGTGTGGCCGCAAGTGTGACTGTCCTCATCGGTCTCATCTCCGCAATGGCGCCAACGCATCTCCAGCAGGCTGCTGCATCGTGATGCAATGCAGCCCGCCACCGCCTTCCACGATATCGAGGGCCGGAACCTGCGCCACCCGTCGATCCGGAAAGACCTTCTGCATGATCTGCACGACATCTGCGTCGCAGGGATCATCGAAAGACGGCACAACAAGTCCATGGTTGACGAAGCAGAAATTGATGTAACTCATCTCGAGCCTGCGCCCATCATGCCTTGGTCGAGGCGAAGGCTCAGGAAGCTCGATGATCTCGAACGGCTCACCACGCGCATCTCGCGCCGCGCGAAGCCGCTGGAGATTGTCGCGCATGACGAGGTCATTGCGGCTGCCATCAGCCTTGGGCCTGTGCATCAGCACCCGACCCGGACCGGCAAAACTCACGATGTTGTCGACATGACCATCCGTTTCGTCATCCTCCAGTCCCTCGCCCAGCCAGACGATCTTCGTTACGCCAAGGTAGATCGCAAGCCGCTCCTCGATCTGCTGGCGCGTGAGGTTCGGGTTGCGGTTCGCATTGAGAAGGCATTGCTCGGTTGTGATCAACGTGCCGATCCCGTCAACTGCAATCGAGCCACCCTCGAGCACCATGGGGCCCTCATAGCTGCGCATGTCCAGCGCATCCAGCAGGCTCTCCCCAAGCGCCGCATCGCCGTCATGGGGATGATACTTGTTCCCCCATGCGTTGAACCGCCAGTGAACCCCGGCAACACCATCGCGCCCGTCCGTAACAAAGACAGGCCCTGTGTCGCGCATCCAGGAATCATCGATGTTGAAGCCCGCAAAATCGATTCCCTTGCCACAGGCCAGCCGGGCTTCATCATGGTCGTCCGGCCGCACCACCATGGTCACGCGCTCAAAGCCGGAAATCACGCGCGCCACCGCGGCATAGGCCACGCGCGCACGCAGCAATCCCTCAAGCGAACCCCAGGGCTCCGGCCGGCAGGGCCACGCCATCCATGTGCGCTGGTGCGACACCCATTCCGCAGGCATGTAGAGCCCGTCTCGAACCGGGCACGGGTCGTCAGCGTCAAGCCTTCGTGTCATGATCCGTCATGGTCCCGCAGTTGCAACACCAGGGGGAATTTGCGAGCTTCCCTTCTCGCACGGCCCCTCGCAAACAGCAAAGCCGTATTGAGGGAAGAACCAAGGAGATCTCATGTCCGGTCGCGTCGATACCCGCCTGAAGGAACTGTCCATTACCCTCCCCAAGGCCGCGCCGCCCGTCGCCAGCTATGTCCCCTTCGTGATCACCGGAAACCTCGTCTACATCTCCGGCCAGGTCACGATGGGACCAAGCGGCCTCGAATATGTCGGACAGCTTGGCAAGGAGTTCAGCGTGGAAGAAGGCCAGGCCGCTGCCCGCCTCTGCGCCCTGAACGTGATCGCCCAGCTCCAGCAGGCCTGCGCAGGCGACCTCGATCGGGTGCGCCGCTGCGTCAAGGTCACCGGATTCGTGAATGCCGTCCCCGGATTTGCCCAGCATCCCGAAGTCATCAATGGTGCTTCCGACACCATCGTTCAGGTATTCGGTGACATCGGAAAGCACGCGCGCGCCGCGGTAGGCGCAGGGTCCCTGCCTCGCAACGTCGCAGTCGAGGTTGAGGCCATCTTTGAAATTGCCTGACAGGCGCACGGCTCCCGAAAGACAACGCCATGCAAGCCCGATTGCATCACGCGATCGCCGAAATCCCTGAGGCTCAATGGGACGCTCTCGCATGCCCGCCGGGAATGCCACGGAACCCTTTTGTCACGCATGCGTTCCTGCGCGCACTCGAGGAGAGCGGATCCGCGACACCCGAAACAGGGTGGCACCCCGCTCACGTCACCATCGGCGGTGATGGTACAATTATGGGAGCCATCCCGGCCTACGTGAAACAGCACTCATATGGCGAATATGTCTTCGACCATGGCTGGGCACAGGCTTTCGAGCGAGCAGGCGGGAACTACTACCCGAAACTGCAGGCAAGCATACCCTTCACGCCAGCGACAGGCCCACGTCTTCTGACCGGCGGCCACGCAGACCGTAACGCCGAGCTGGGCAAAGCCCTCCGGACGATATGCGAACGCCTGGAGCTGTCATCCGTACACGTCACATTCCAGCCCGAAGCCGAAGCGCTCGCCCTGCAGGCACAGGGCTTCCTGCTGCGCAACGACCAGCAATTCCACTGGCAAAACGAAGCCTACCGGGATTTCGAGGACTTCCTGTCACGCCTCTCGTCCAGCAGGCGCAAGAACCTCAAGCGTGAACGGCGCGAGGCTGTCAGCTCGGGCATCGAGATCGAGCATCTCACCGGAAGCGCCTTGAAGGAAGAACACTGGGACGCCTTCTTCGCCTTCTACATGGACACGGGTAACCGCAAATGGGGGACACCCTATCTGACACGCGCATTCTTCTCCCTTGTCGGAGAAACGATGGCGGACAGGATCCTTCTGGTGCTCGCCCGCCGGGATGGACGCTATATTGCAGGCGCGCTCAACTTCATCGGCTCCGACACGCTCTATGGCCGCAACTGGGGCGCCATCGAGCACCACCCGTTCCTGCACTTCGAACTCTGCTACTATCAGGCCATGGACTTTGCAATCGCGCATGGCCTGCGCGTGGTCGAAGCCGGAGCGCAGGGCGAGCACAAGCTTGCCCGCGGCTACATGCCGGTCCGCACCTGGTCGTCACACTGGATAGCCCATCCAGGCCTGCGAGAGGCCGTCAGCCGCTACCTAGTGGCCGAGCGTGCGCGCGTCAGCGAAGACATGGAACTGATGAAAGACTATGCCCCGTTCAGGAAAAGCGATCCCACCGGAGACAGATGATGGCCTATGACACGAACAACATCTTTGCGAAGATCATCCGCGGCGAAGCCCCCTGCTTCAAGGTCTACGAGGACAGCCACACCCTCGCCTTCATGGACATCATGCCCCAGGCCGAGGGGCACACGCTTGTCATCCCGAAGGAGCCCGCCGAAAGCATCTTCGACATCAGCCCCGATGGCGCCGCTGCCTTGATCAAGGCGACCCAGAAAGTCGCTGCCGCCGTAAGAAAGGTGACGGGTGTGCCAGGGGTCATGCTGGCACAACTGAACGGGGCCTCAGCCGGTCAGACCGTGTTTCATATTCATTTCCACATTATCCCGCGCACAGGCGGCATTGACCTCGCCCTGCACGCGCGCGACAAAGCAGACTTTACCAAGCTGAAGGCGATGTCAGAGCGCATCGCAGCTGCCATCTGAAGCAGGAAAGCAGACTATGACACGGATTGCGATCATCGGCGCCAGCAAGGGCTGCGGCCTCGAAACACTGAAGGCAGCACTGGCCTTGGGCTGGTCCGTCAGCGCTGTTGCGCGCAACCCCGAACAGTCAGGCGTGACCAGCGCAAATCTCGCCTGGTACAAGGGCGATGCACGCAACGAACTCCTGATCGAACAGGCGCTCCAGGGCTGCGACGCAGTGGCTGTCACGCTCTCGGGGCCCGTTGGCAACAAACCCGTCACCATCTTCTCCGAGGCGATGCAGGCCATCCTCAAGGTGATGAACCGGCTGGGCATCAAGCGCCTCGTGTTCCTCAGCGGCCTCGGCGCCGGCGATAGCAAGGGCAAGGGCGGGTTCCTCTACAGCCTCTTTCACAGCCTGGTACTGAAGCGGAACTACGAGGACAAGGAACGCGCGGAAGCGTTGATCATGAAGTCGCACAAGGACTGGACCATCCTGCGCCCCGGACGACTGACGAACGGTCGACGCCGCGGCAGCATCAAGGTCATTGTGAACCCGGCTGAGTACCGAGGCGGCAGCATAAGCCGCGCTGACGTCGGCACCTACCTGTGCACCTGCATCAAGGATGGGCTCAACCTGCACCAGACACCAGTCCTGGTGTACTGACCGCCCGGTTGAAGCGAAGCTGGCTCAATCGAACAGGGCGACAGCAATCCGAGTCTTCCCGCCAGCCTCGGGCGTGAACATCACCAGGAACTTCCGCGTGACGTCGCAGGCTGTCGCCGACCAGACTTCCTCCCACGCCTGCCCGGGCCGCCGCAGCTTGCGTACGGACGTATCCGCAAGAAATGCGGGATCCTCGCAACCCGCGCGCATCGCAATGCCATTGGCCTCACGAAACACAAGCTGCATTGCCTGACCCTGAAGCCGCGGCCCGGCAACAGACTGACCGGGGGCCCCTGCCCTGAGCTCGGCGGGCTGCGGTCCGCGCGGATAGACGAACACATTGTGCAGTCGGTCCGACCAGCACCCCCGCCCCTTGATCACGAGACGCCAGACGCCCGGCTTGGCCGGATCGATCCGGACAGAGAGATCATCGGCGTCCACGTGATCAGCGCCCGCAAACTCGAAAACGCGTTTCATGCCACACGGAGGCGCAATCAGCCGGTCAAGATTGATCAGGACCACGGCTATTCGATTGGCCATCTGCACCGTGGTCTCGCCACGCGCCAGCAGTTGCGGGAAATTGCCGCGAATGCTGACATTCTCTTCAGCAGCAAGCGCCTGCAAGCCCGTACCGCACATCGCGGCGAGGAAAGCACCAAACAGGACAGCGCGACGGATCATCTGACCAGCTCAGGCGCGCGCGGTTCCGACCCCTCGTCCTCGTCCGGTCCATCGCCGTCTGTAGCGACGGCAGCAGGAACCTGAGGCGCCTCGATGATTTCGAAAGCAAGTCCGCTCTTGTCAGGGTTCAGCATCACGCGCACCGTCCCGCCGCGCAGCAGCCGCCCGAACAGGATCTCATCGGCAAGCGGCTTCTTGATTCTCTCCTGGATCAGGCGCGCCAGAGGACGGGCGCCAAACGCCTCATCATAGCCACGCTCCGCCAGCCAGCGTGTTGCGTCAGGGGACAATTCGAAGGTGACATTGCGGTCCCCGAGCTGCGCCTCAAGCTGCAGCACGAACTTCTCCACCACGCGCTCCACCACCTCTGGGCTCAATGCGCGGAACGGCACGACGGCATCAAGTCGGTTTCGGAACTCGGGCGTGAACAGCTTCTTGATTGCCTCGCTGTCCTCGTCCTCGCGCTTGCCGCGACCGAAGCCAATGGCCTCCTTCGCAGCGTCCGCAGCCCCGGCATTCGTTGTCATGATCAGGACGACATTACGGAAATCGACCTTCTTTCCATTATGATCGGTCAACTTGCCGTGATCCATGACCTGCAGAAGCACGTTGAACAGGTCCGGATGCGCTTTCTCGATTTCATCGAGCAGAAGCACGCAATGCGGATGCTGGTCGACGCCGTCTGTCAGCAGTCCGCCCTGGTCATAGCCGACATAGCCCGGAGGGGCGCCAATCAAACGACTGACCGAGTGCCGCTCCATGTACTCCGACATATCGAAACGCAGGAGCTCAACGCCCAGAACCTTGGCCAGCTGCCGCGCGACTTCCGTCTTGCCGACCCCGGTTGGACCTGAAAACAGATAACAGCCAATCGGTTTCTCCGCATCGCGCAAGCCGGCACGCGCCATCTTGATGGCTGCCGACAGCGCCTTGATCGCCTCGCCCTGGCCATACACGACATGACCGAGATTCATCTCCAGGTCGCGAAGTGACTCGGCATCGTTTTTGGAGACGGTCTTGGGAGGGATGCGCGCCATCTTCGAGATGACATCCTCGATCTCAGGAACATCGATGACCTTCTTGCGCTTGCCCTCCGGCAGCAGCATCTGCGAGGCCCCCGTCTCGTCGATCACATCGATCGCCTTGTCGGGCAGCTTGCGGTCATTGATGTATTTTGCAGCCAGCTCCACCGCCGCCTTGACGGCTTCATTCGTATATTTGACCTTGTGATACTCCTCGAAATAGGGCTTGAGCCCCTTGAGGATCTTGACCGCATCGGCAACCGATGGCTCGGACACGTCGATCTTCTGGAAGCGGCGAACCAGCGCCCGGTCCTTCTCGAAGTGCTGCCGGAATTCCTTGTAGGTGGTTGACCCGATGCAACGCAGGCTTCCCGACTGCAACGCAGGCTTCAGCAGGTTCGAGGCATCCATGGCGCCGCCACTTGTCGCGCCCGCGCCGATGACCGTGTGGATCTCGTCAATGAACAGGATCGCACCCTCGAACTGCTCCAGTTCCTTCAGCACGTTCTTCAGGCGCTCTTCGAAATCCCCGCGATAGCGCGTGCCGGCAATCAGCGATCCCATGTCGAGAGCGAAGATCGTGCAGTCACGCAGAACCTCCGGAACCTCATTATTGATGATCTTCCGTGCCAGCCCCTCGGCGATCGCGGTCTTGCCCACGCCCGGATCACCGACCAGCAGCGGATTGTTCTTCTGTCGACGGCAAAGGATCTGGATCGTGCGCTCCACCTCAGCTTCGCGGCCGATCAGCGGATCGATCTTTCCCGTGCGCGCCTTGGCGTTCAGGTTCACGCAATAGGCCTCAAGCGCCTCGGTGCCCTGCTTGACGGGCTTCTCGCCATCTTCCTCTTCATCAGCCCCACGCACGGGACGGGCTTCATTCGCGCCGGGACGCTTGGCGATCCCATGGCTGATATAGCTCACCGCGTCGTAGCGCTGCATGTTCTGCTCGCCCAGCAGGAATACGGCGTGGCTCTCGCGCTCGGCAAAGATCGCGACAAGCACATTGGCCCCCGTCACTTCCTCGCGACCCGAAGACTGGACATGAATGACCGCACGCTGGACCACGCGCTGGAAGCTGGCCGTGGGCTTGGCATCTTCCCCGTCGTCAACCACGAGGTTCGAGAGTTCGGTATCGACGAAGCTCGTAATCCCGCGCCGCAAGGCCTCCAGGTCGACATTGCAGGCCCGCATGACGGCCGTCGCGTCCTGGTCGTCGAGCAGCGACAGAAGAAGATGCTCAAGCGTGGCGTACTCATGGTCGCGCTCGTTGGCGAGCGCCATCGCCCGATGAAGGGTGGCCTGCAGGGACTTCGAAAAACTAGCCACGTCCGTCGCCTTTCCTCACATGTTCCGGTTCGGCACTGCCCTTCTCCCCCTTGGGGTGACTATATCACTCTTTTTCAAGCGTGCACTGCAACGGATGCTGATGGCGTTGCGCAAACGCAATCACCTGAGCGACCTTTGTCTCGGCAACCTCGTAAGTATAAACGCCGCAGATCCCCACACCCTGCCGATGAACCTGCAGCATGATCACCTCGGCATCCTCTCGCCCTTTGTTGAAGAAACGCTCAAGCACGTGCACCACAAATTCCATCGGGGTGTAATCGTCATTCAGCATGAGAACCTTGTAAAGGCTCGGTTTCTTCGTTTTCGGGCGGGTCTTGGTGACGAGACCCGTCGAGGGACCCCGACCGTCCCCTTCACCATTCTGCTGTGTCATGCGGACGCTGCTGCGTTGTTGGAACCATCGGCACCACCCTATTCGATACGGGATCGACAGGGAATTGATAAGGTCGGGAACCTGCACGCCGAATGCGGCGAGCCTATGGAGAACCCGCGTCAGACTGGCGGCACGGTGCGTTCCAGCTCCTGCATCCAGGCGAGGATGCGCTTGCGGTTCACACCCAGGTCCGAATGTCCAAAAACCGACCGTGAATAGACCGCAAGTCCCGACCTGCCGCCATCGACATCGACAAATCGGGCGGCGATCAGGTCCGGAAAACCGAACAGCGCCGAGCGGGCAACAAGGTTGTCATAGAGCGCCAGGTCGTCCTTGAGGACATGTGAAACCCTTGGTTTCGCCAATGCAACCTGCAGGAACGCTTGACGCAGACGGGCCGCTGAGACCCCAAACACAGGAGACTGCGCATCGATCTTCGCAGCGGGGCAAAACCCCGAAGGCGCAAGCAGGAACGTATTGGGCCGCTGCGGCCGCACAAGAGTGGCAAAATCGATCCGCGAGAGGGGGTCCAAGCTGCCTTCTCCTTCAGAATGATCGCACAAAACGAACAGAGCCCGCCGATGGTTGCCGGCAGGCCCTGCGAATACAAGATGAAGCGAAGAAATTACTCGGCGGCGCGCGCCGTCGGAACCTTGAATTCCTGCATTTTCTCGGTCATCTCGGCAAAACGGGCCGTGAAAGGTTCCGTCGCCTGCTTGGCTGCATCCAGCCAGAGGTCGTTCAGCTTCGTTGCCTGGGCGACATAGGCATCCAGCGCGGACTTCGCAAAATCCGTCTGCAACTCCCAGGCTTCATGGATGCTTTTCGCACCGGACACCGCCTTGAACGCGGCAACGCCGTCTTCCATCTGCTGCTTGGAGAAATTGAAAACCTCTCCGTTCACGCGCTCGAGTGTCTTCGCAAACACGGTCGCCGCCTGGACATAAACCTCCATGCCGCCCTTGCCGAGCGAGGTCAGCTGCTCGAAGCCTTTGGTTGTGGTCTCAAATCCGTTCTTCATGGTTCCATCCCTTGGTTAATTCATCTGCGGGAATGCCCAAGCCATCCCGGTGATAACTGTGAGCAACATCGACAGAGAACGCAGCGATGCTGCAGTGCAACATGAATAAAATAACAAGCGAACCCTAGCGTGTCAAGCCAGTTTTGTGCAGCGCACAATGAAAAAACTGACCCAAAATCGGACACTCTTTACCAAGTTTCCACCCCTCATCGCGAACCATAGACTTGGCATCGACCAGAACGGACCACGCCGGACTGCCTGGCACCGCACTCGTTACAAGGAATACGGGAACTTGACCCTTCCCAATCTTTCAAAATGTGACAAACTGATCCCCTGGTTGTCGAAAAGGGGGTCGACACCGGCGGCGGTCTGCTTCTTGCTGCGTCAGGCCCGATGTCGACATTTCTGAGCGAAGGGTTCTGAAAAGCCTCATGACCACGCGCGTCCGCCCACTGCATGTGATCCTGACAGTGCTGACACTCGTCGCGCTGGTGCTGAGCACCACGTCCGCAGACGCTGCTCGCAAGAAAAAGAAGAAGCGTATCGCCCAGGCTGCGCCCGTTGTTTACGTCGAGAAATCCGCCGCCATCGTGGTTGATGCCCAGACCGGTCGGGTCCTGTTTGAGAGCATGGCCCATGAAAAGCGGTATCCGGCTTCCCTCACCAAGATGATGACGCTCTACTTGCTGTTCGAGCATATCGCAGCTGGCAAGGCGACGCTGTCGACACGCATGGGCGTCTCCGCCTTCGCGGCATCGCAGGACCCCAGCAAGCTGGGGCTGGAGCCAGGCGACACCCTGTCCGTTGAAGACGCGATCCGGGCCCTCATCGTCCGCTCGGCCAATGACGTGGCCGTCGTCGTGGCGGAGCATATTGGCGGCTCCGAGTACCGCTTCGCACAGGTCATGACCAAAAAGGCACGCGACCTCGGCATGGCCAACACGCAGTTCGTCAACGCATCAGGCCTGCCGGATGAAAGCCAGCGCACGACTGCCTTTGACATGATGCTCCTCAGCCGCCGCCTGATCGGCGACTTCAGCGAATATGCGCCCTATTTCCGGCAGCAGAGCTTCACCTGGGCCGGTCGCAGCTATCAGGGTCACAATAACTTGCTCAAATTCTTTGATGGCGCTGACGGCCTGAAGACCGGCTACACCCGCATGTCAGGCTTCAATCTGGCAAGCTCTGCCACCCGCAAGGACAAGCGCCTCATATCCGTCGTGATGGGCGGACGCACCGCCAAGGAGCGCGACACGCGAACGGCCCAACTGCTCGAGGCCGAATTCGGCAAGCTCGGTCTGGGCCAGCCCGCTCCAGTACTCATGGCCATGTCTCCCCTCGTTCTGGACGATGACGAAACTGCAGCCTCCGCGGCAGGTCCTGCAGCCGAGTCACGCCCTCAGGACACGGCACCTTCGACCGCACCAGCCAGCACGCCCGCGCCGCAAATCCAGACCGCCAGCATGCTGCCCATCGCGGACGACGAAGAGACCGGCCAGGGCGACTCCGAGGACGCCCCCCCGCGCATCGCCACGACAAAAGTCGGCCTCTGGGGCATCCAGATCGGCGCCCACGCATCTCGCGAAAACGCAGAAGCGCAACGCAGCTGGGTCAAGACACAGCTTGGAGACTTGCTGTCCGGCGCCAGGGACGCCATCGTCCCGCATGACATCCAGGGCACGACGCTCTACCGTGTTCGCTTCGGCGCCTTTACCCCGAAAAAGGCAGAGCGCCTCTGCGAACAGATGCAGGGCCGCGGCGTGAGCTGCCTCGTCGTGACCGAAGCAGGCTGGGACCAGTCCGGCACCCCGGCCACGCGCCCGATCGCCGTTCGCTGAGGCAAATCCCCTCCTGGTAATGAGCATCAGGCGTGTGCGCCACCGCGCACGGGACTTGACCCTGATCAATCGACATTCGCCACCGCGCGCTATGGTGCGTCGGAGGCCCCGAAACTCTCATCGAGTAACGGAGCCTCGCACGTATGGAACACAAGGGAGAACGCCATGAACCGACTATCCGGAAAAATCGCCATCGTCACCGGAGGCGCCGTGGGTATCGGTCGCGCCTGCGTCGAGCGCATGGCCGAGGAAGGCGCGAAGGTCGCGATCTTCGATGTCCTCGATGCGCAAGGCAAGGCGCTCGCGGCCGATCTCTCTGCCAAGGGCCACAAGGTCACCTACCAGCACGTGGACGTGACCGATGAAGCAATGCTGAAATCCACCATCGACAGGACGGCGCAGGACTTGGGCGGCCTGCAGGTGATGGTCAACAATGCCGGTATCTCGGGCGCCCCCAAGCCCACCGACCAGGTGACAGAGGCTGAATGGGACCGCGTCCAGGCCGTGAACGTGAAGGGCGTATTCTTCGGCACCAAGCACGCGATCCCGCATCTGCGTGCGGCAGGCAAGGGCTCGATCATCAACCTCTCCTCGATTGCGGGCCTGATCGGCATCGGCGGCATCGCCCCCTACCACGCCTCGAAAGGGGCGGTACGGCTGATGTCGAAAAACGATGCCATCACCTATGCGCCCGAGAAGATCCGCGTGAACTCGATCCATCCCGCCTATATCTGGACACCGATGGTCGAGAACCATTTGCGCGCAACATCGCCGGACCTCGAGGCCGCCAAGCTGGCAGCCGGAGCCGCCCATCCCATCGGCCACATGGGAGAACCCGACGACATCGCCTGGGCAGTCGTCTGGCTGGCCTCGGATGAGGCCAAATTCGTGACCGGTGCCGAGATCGTCATCGACGGCGGCTACACCGCCCGTTGAGATGACAAAACCCGACTGGCACGCTCGTTCGGTCGAGGACTGCCTCGAGTCACTCTCCACCAACACGCAAGGCCTCAGCAACGCAGAGGCCGGACGACGCCTGCGCACGCACGGCCCAAACCGCCTCGCAGAAGCGCGCACGCGCGGCCCTGTCGAACGCTTCCTGAGCCAGTTCCACAATGTCCTGATCTATGTGCTGCTGGGCGCATCCATCGTGACCGCCGCGCTGCAGCACTGGATCGACACAGCCGTGATCCTCGCCGTGGTCCTCGCCAACGCGCTGATCGGGTTCATCCAGGAAGGCAAGGCCGAAGCCGCCCTCGCAGCCATACGCGGCATGCTGGCGCCACGCGCCGCAACCCTCAGGGACAACAAGCGCGTATCTGTCGCCGGAACGGATCTTGTACCCGGGGACATCGTCCTGCTGGAAGCCGGCGACAAGGTACCGGCCGACCTGCGCCTCATAGAAGCCCGCGGGCTCGCAGCCCAGGAAGCAATCCTCACCGGAGAGTCAGTCCCGGTCGAGAAGACCATCGAGCCTGTCGTGGCAGATGCAGCCCTGGGCGACCGTAAATCGATGCTCTGGTCGGGAACACTGGTCACCCAGGGAACCGCGCGGGGTCTGGTTGTCGCAACAGGCCAGGCAACAGAGATCGGCCGCATCGGTGGCTTGCTGGCCAATGTCGAGCAACTGACAACCCCGCTGATTGCGCAGATGAATCATTTCGCGCGCTGGCTCTCACTCATGATCCTGCTGTCGGCAGGAATGTTGCTGGCCTATGGCTAT
>JBEIFU010000033.1:0-16054 GCA_040382295.1 Alphaproteobacteria bacterium | reverse complement strand
CTAGTGATGGTGACGGCTGATGTACCACTTCAGCGCGGCAACGATCTCGGGGATGTTGTGCGCGTGCTCGACCTTCTTGTGAAGCTCGGCGAGGTCAGGCGTTGAGCCATAGTCGTGGATGATGCGGTCCAGCTCATGCAGGACGTGCGCCTTGGCGTGGTTGAAGTCTTTCTCGTGATGCTCGACGTGGTCGAGCAGGTGCTCGATCTCGTCTTCGATCTTGTCTTCCTTGCTGTCGGCACGAGCACCGCGCCCATCCATGCGCGGCGAGAAGCGCGCCGTTGCAAGAGCGTGGAGGACCTCGACCGGGACCTTCACCTCGCGGCTACGCGTAGAGCGGCCGAAGACAAAGCCTGTGGCGAAGACGATCATGACCAGGATGGTAGCGACGGCGAAAAACTCAAGCTGTGCAGTTGTCACTTGATTGATAGCGTTCAGAAATTCCATGGAAGCCCCCAAAACAAAACGGGGCGGTATGTATCACGGGAGCTCGGCTGAACGCCTCGACACTTGTGGCTGCACAAGTCATTTGCCGCTCGCTGTGTTTCGCCTGTTACAGGAGAAGGCCGGGCTTTCGCTCCGTGGAAGAATGCGCATCCGAGGCCACAATTCTACGGCTAAAAGCGCCGTCGAGCCTGAACCGATCAGGCGAAGGCCGCTCGCGCATTTCGCGTCTCGGGCGAAGTCATCCAGCCCTACTCGACGGCCTTCTTCAAGGCCACGGACTCGCCGCAGCCACACGCGCTGGTCTGGTTGGGATTATTGAAGACAAAGCGCGACTGCATGCGGTCACGCACGAAATCCATCTCGGTTCCGATCAGGAAGAGAATGGCCTTGGGATCGATGAGGATCCTCACGCCCTGGTCCTCGACCACTTCGTCCAGCGGGTTCTGCTGCTCGGCATAGTCCATGGTGTAGCTCATGCCCGCGCAGCCGGCATTCTTCAGCCCGATGCGGATGCCGACGACGGGCTTCTCCGACTTCGCCATCGCGCTGCGGATCTGATCGGCTGCTGCACTGGTCAACCGTAATGCCTTGGGACGCTCGCGGCGCGCCGGCCTGGATGCTTCAGTCTCGCTCATGGCTGTGCCGTGTCCTCTCAGAACATGTTCAGTTCGAGGCGTGCTTCCTCGGACATGCGCTCGGGTGTCCATGGTGGGTCGAACACCATGTTGACCGTGACCTCTCCCACGCCTTCCACACGCGCAACAGCGTCCTTCACCCAACCCGGCATCTCGCCGGCAACAGGACAGGCGGGCGCAGTCAGCGTCATGTCGATGGACACATCCTTGTTGTCGGCCACGTCGATCTTGTAGATCAGCCCGAGTTCATAGATGTCGACAGGTATCTCGGGATCGAAAACCGTCTTCAGCTGGCGGATCAACTCAGCCGTGAACGGATCGACCATCTCATCGGCCGACGCAGCTTCGGCTGCGCTCACCTTTTCTTGACGTGAAACGCTCTCGCTCATGCGAAAATGCCCCTGATCCTCACCAGCGCCGCGACAAAGCGGTCCACTTCCTCAAACGTATTGTAAAAGGCGAAAGAAGCCCGTGCCGTTGCCGGGACATTCAAACGCCGCATCAGGGGCTGGGCGCAATGATGTCCCGCGCGCACCGCAATCCCCTGCTGGTCGAGAAGGGTTGCGACGTCGTGGGCATGCGCCCCGTCCACCGTGAACGAGATGATTGCACCCTTCCCCGGCGCAGTGCCCTGCACGTGCAACCAGTCAAGCGCCGACAAACGGGCCATCGCATGCGCGAGAAGCGCATGCTCATGTTCCAGCAAGGCCACGCGGTCAAATGAGTCCAGATACTCGATGGCCGCTCCAAGACCCACGGCCTGCATGATCGGCGGCGTACCGGCCTCGAACCGCTGCGGCGCTGGCGCGTAGGTCACACGGTCGAGATGAACCTCGTCGATCATTTCGCCACCACCGCGAAACGGTGGAAGCGCTGCCGCCCAACGCTCTGACATGTACAGAATGCCAATACCCGTCGGTCCATAGAGCTTGTGGCCCGTCGCGACATAGAAATCGCAACCCAGCGCCTGAACGTCCACCGGCGCATGCACGGCGGCCTGGCAGCCGTCGAGCAGCACCGGGATCCCTCGTCCATGCGCCAGGCGCACAATCTCGCGCGCAGGCGTCATCGTTCCCAGAACATTGGACATGTGGGTGACGCTCACAAGCCGGGTTCGTGGGCTGAGCAAACCTTCGAGAGCGCCTAGGTCCAGTGTGCCGTCCTCGCGGATCGGCGCCCATTTGAGCACGGCGCCATGACGTTCGCGAAGGAAGTGCCACGGCACGATGTTCGAGTGGTGCTCCATCTCCGACAGCACGATCTCGTCACCCGGCATGATCGACTGGCCAATGGCATTCGCCACGAGATTGAAGGCATCCGTGCCACCAGCCGTGAAGATGACCTGCGACGCATGCGGCGCGTTCAGGAATCGGGCAACGGACTGCCGCGCCCCTTCATAGGCATCAGTGGCCAGTGTCGACAGGGCGTGCAGGCCGCGATGGACATTGGCATTCGAGGTTTCTGCGAAAGCCCTGACCCTGTCCAGAACATAGCCTGGCTTTTGCGCCGAGGCCGCATTGTCGAAGTACACCAGCGGCTTTCCGTTGACCGAGCGCGACAGGATCGGAAAGTCTCTGCGGACGGCAGCGACATCGAAGCTGCGCCGGGACACGGGGGCTGCAACGACCGCCTTCATGCTGGTGGCTCCTTCTGGAACAGCGCGCTGTCGGCCCACGCCGCAAGCGCGTCGCGCATGGCATCCGGCGCAAGATCAATAACCTCTCGAACGAACGCCGAGAGAAGCATTTCAGTGGCAATCGCCGCCGGCACACCGCGAGACTGCAGATAGAACAGCTGGGCAGGGTCAAGCGCGGCAATGGTCGCGCCATGCCCGCATTTGACGTCGTCAGCATAGATCTCAAGCTCGGGCTTGTGAAAGATCTCCGCCCCCTCTTCAAGCAGCAGGCCTCGCGCCATCTGATGGCTGTCGGTCCCTTGTGCCGCCTCGTCTACGACAACACGACCCTGCACGACCCCTCGCCCCTTTCGGGCCGCCAGCCCCTTCACGAGCAATCGGCTATGGGTGTTCGGCGCCAGATGACTGAACGCGATCGCATTGTCCACCTGCAAACCCGCACGTACCGCATAGCCAATGGCGAGATCGCAAGACGCGGATTCGCCCGACAGGCTGATCGCCAGTTGCTGTCGACACAGCTCGGCACCTGCGCACAACGTGACCTGTTGGTACCGCGCACTGGACGCGAGCTGCACATCACAGTCGTGGATGGCTATCAGTTCCGGGCCTCCTGCGCACAGGCGGATATGCGTCAGGCGAGCGCCGGATGCAAGATTGATGCTCATCCGTGACGTGGCCAGGCTACCGGACGCGCCAGCCATGCGGCCGATTTCGACAAGCGTGAGGCTCGCACCTTCTTCGAGCGAGACGACGGAGCGCTCGTGCGCCATGCTCGCGGAGAGCTTTGTCTCCGAAACAATGACAAGCGGCCGCGCAGCAGCGACATTGCGGCCAACACGCACCAGAACACCATCGGTAGCAAAGGCCAGGTTCAGGTTATGGATCGCCGAAGCCGTTGGCTGCAGCCAGGGACGAAGCCACAGCGACGGAACGTCGAGCGCCTCACCAAGGCGCATGACCTCCATGCCGTCGGGCAGCGACGAGGATGCAGGCACTTCCCCCACGCGCCCATTGGCAACAACCACGCTCCACGCGTCTTCCCCGAAAGCATGGTTCGCGCGCGGCAAAGACGAGGCTGCAGCAGGCGCCAGGGGAAGCACTGCCGGACGCAGAGCCGCGAGGTCGGCGTACTTCCACCACTCATTACGGCGCCCTGGCAGACCATCGCGAGCAACCCGCGCGAGCGCCTCGCGCCGTAGCTGCGTCATCCAGTCACCTCCGGGCAACGCGGGGGCCGCCTCTGCCCACGCCTTCTCCAGGCCAGACTTAAACGTCAGCGCTGCTGCGGGTACTGTGGCTGAGCTGCTTGGCATCAGGCCACCTTTACAATGCCGTCATAGCCCTCGGCCTCAAGCTGGTGCGCAAGCTCGGGCCCGCCCGACTTGACAATCCGCCCGTCGGCAAGGACATGCACGAAATCCGGCGGAATATAATCGAGCAAACGCTGGTAATGCGTGATCATGAGGAAGCTGCGGTCGGATGCGCGCATGGCGTTGATGCCACCTGCGACGACCTTGAGCGCGTCGATGTCGAGCCCGGAGTCAGTTTCATCCAGCACGGCAAGTGAGGGCTTCAGTATGGCCATCTGGAGAACCTCATTGCGTTTCTTTTCACCGCCCGAGAAACCGACATTCACGGGTCGCTTGACCATTTCGTCACTCATCCCGAGCTTCTCGCGCTCTTCTTTCACGCGACGAAGGAACGACACGGCATCCAGTTCAGCCTCACCCCGCAGCTTTGCCTGGGCATTCACCGCCGCACGCAGGAAGTTGATCGTGGTCACACCCGGGATCTCGACCGGATACTGCATGGCCAGAAAAAGACCAGCTGCAGCCCGCGCCTCTGCCGCCATCGCAAGCAGGTCCTTTCCCTGGAAGGTCACACGTCCAGATGTAACCGTGTAGCCAGGCTTGCCGGCCAGCACATGCGAAAGCGTCGACTTTCCAGAGCCGTTGGGACCCATGATCGCATGGACCTCGCCCGGACCGATGGACAACGAAAGACCCTTGAGAATGGCCCTGCTGCCGACGCTTGCGTGGAGATCGCTGACTTCAAGCATCGTGATCGTTCCTTGAGGGAATGAGAGTTTGGTTGCGACCGCCGAACACACGTCGAAACATCCACCATGCGCCAGACAGCAGCGCCGCGATCAAGGCAATGACCAGCAAGGTCGACGCAATCGCCGCCACGAGCACAATGACGCACACGGCCAGCACGATGCCCGCCAGCACCCGGAGCCAGCCTTGCACCGTTACAGGACGAAGCCGGCTCCAGTTGATATAGATGCGTGTCTCGCCGTCGTGGCTGGTCATCCGACACTTCCTTCGAGGCTGACGCCGATGAGCTTCTGCGCCTCGACAGCGAACTCCATCGGCAGATGCTGCAGCACTTCACGGCAGAACCCGTTGACGATCAGGGTCACGGCCTCCTCGGCCGGAATGCCGCGCGAGAGGCAGTAGAACAGCTGGTCGTCGCTGATCTTCGAGGTCGTTGCCTCGTGCTCGAACTGAACGGTCGGGTTGCGCGCCTCCACATAGGGCACGGTGTGGGCACCACATTTGTTCCCGATCAGCAGCGAGTCGCATTGGGTATAGTTTCTGGCGTTCTCGGCGCGGGCGTGGGCGCTGACCAGCCCACGATAGGTGTTCTGCGCACGACCTGCGCTGATACCCTTCGAGATAATGCGCGAGGAGGTGTTGCGCCCCAGGTGCACCATCTTGGTTCCCGTGTCCGCCTGCTGGAAGTTGTTGGCGATGGCGATCGAGAAGAACTCACCCACTGAATTGTCACCGCGCAGGATGCAGCTCGGATACTTCCACGTGATCGCCGAGCCGGTCTCGACCTGGGTCCAACTGATCTTCGACCGCGCGCCGCGACAATCACCGCGCTTGGTCACGAAATTGTAGATGCCACCCTTGCCATTCTCGTCGCCGGGGTACCAGTTCTGCACGGTCGAGTACTTGATCTCGGCATCCTCGAGGGCGACGAGTTCCACCACAGCCGCATGCAACTGGTTCTCGTCCCGCATCGGCGCCGTGCATCCCTCGAGATAGGAGACATACGACCCCTTGTCCGCAATGATCAGGGTCCGCTCGAACTGGCCCGTCTGGGCTTCGTTGATGCGGAAGTAGGTCGACAGCTCCATCGGACACCGGACTCCCGGCGGCACGTAGACGAAGGAACCGTCGCTGAATACGGCCGAGTTCAGCGTCGCGAAGAAATTGTCCGTATTGGGAACCACGGTGCCCAGGTACTTCCGGACGAGGTCCGGATGTTTCTGCAGGGCCTCAGACATGGGACAGAAGATAACGCCAGCTTCCGCAAGCTTGCCCTTGAAGGTCGTTGCGACGGACACGCTGTCGAAGACGGCGTCCACGGCAACGCCAGAGAGGAGCTTTTGCTCCGTCAGGGGAATGCCCAGCTTCTTGTAAGTCTCAAGCAGCTTCGGATCGACTTCGTCGAGGCTCTCGAGTTTCGGCTTGGTCTTGGGCGCGCTGTAGTAATAGAGATCCTGATAGTCGATCGCCGGATAGTTCAGCTTGGCCCAGTCGGGCTCGCGCATGGTTTGCCAGCGCTCGAAGGACTGCAGGCGCCACTCCAGCATCCACGCCGGCTCGTTCTTGCGGGCCGAAATGTAGCGAACAATATCCGTGTTGAGACCCTTCGGGGCCTTCTCGCTCTCGATGTCGGTGATGAAGCCGTATTTGTAGCGTTCACCAGCCTGCGAGGCGACAGTGTCAATCGTTGCCTGGTCAGCCATTGTATGTTCCCTATGCCGCCACGCGGGCACGTGCGCGCGAGACGATTGCTGCCCAAGAACGAGCGAAAGCCTGCATGCCTGCTTCGGTCGTGTTCCAGCCAGAACTGATGCGAATTGCGCATTCTGCCAGGGAAGGATCGACACCCATGGCCCCAAGGACGTGACTGCGGGCCACCCGCCCGGACGAACATGCGGATCCTGCGCTCACCGCGAAACCTTCCAGATCGAGGCCGATGACAAGCGTTTCCGCCGGCACACCGGCTGCGGCGATGCACGTCGTGTTTCCCACACGCGCCGCGCTGCGGCCAAACACGATGGCATCCGGGCAAGCCTGAAGCAGCTCCTGCTCGAGCCCGTCGCGCAGGGTCGGCGACAGCGGCTCGTGGGTCGCACCAAGGGCCGCAGCAAACCCCGCAAGGTTCACTGTCGCCTGCGTGCCGGCACGCAGGCCGTTCTCCTGCGCGCCACCAACGAGCAACGGAGCAAGCGTCACCGAGGGAGCGCAAACAAGCGCTCCCGCACCCTGCGGTCCGCCGATTTTGTGAGCGCTGAACGTAAGCATGTCGGCGCCGAGATCAACCAGGGTACAAGGGATCTTGCCAAGCGCCTGCACCGCATCGCAGTGGAACAGCGCGCCATTCTCATGACACACACGCGCGATCTCGCGCACAGGCTGGATCACGCCGGTTTCATTGTTCACCGCCATGATCGACACGAGCGCCCTGCCCTTGCCCTGCATCAGAAGGGTTCGCAGGGCATCCAGGTCGACAATACCATCGCGATCGACAGCGACCTCTGACAGGCGCAGTCCGGCATGGAATGAAGTCGCCTGCTGCGCCGTGCGCAACACGCTGTCATGCTCGACAGGCGAGATGATCAGCCGCGTGATCCGCTGGCCGGCGTCAGCCGCGGCCTGCAGGGCCCCGAGGAGGGCAAGCGCATTGGCTTCGGTCCCGCCGCTGGTGAACGTGACGTTGCCAGGCGACACACCCGCCACGGCAGCAAGCGTACGCCGCGCTTCTTCAATGCATGCGCGCGCGACCCGCCCCTCCCCGTGCACCGAAGACGGATTGGCAGGCGTCTCCAGTGCTGCGAGCATCGCAGCTTTCGCTTCTGGCCTTAGCGGGGCCGTGGCATTGCAGTCGAGGTAGACGCGCATGGAACCTGGTACCGGATGTTCCCGCTACTCGGCTGCGGTTTGCTGATGAAGGGCGCTGTCAAGAGGTCTGCTCATGCCAAGCACCCGCTTGTTGACCACATCGGCCAGTGTGACCCCGCTGAGGAAGATATGAATCTGCCGCCCCAGCTCTTCCCACAGGTCATGCGTGACGCAGCGTCCATTCTGACCGGTGCAGCCCTTCGGCGACGCGAGATCGCACCGCGTGGCGCGCAGCGGCTCTTCAACCGCAATCATGATGTCGGCAATACGGGTGTCCTCCGCCGGTCGAGCGAGCCGGTAGCCGCCGCCTGGACCGCGGGCGCTCACAACCAGACCACCGCGTCGCAGACCTGCAAACAGCTGCTCGAGATAGGACAGCGAGATCTCCTGGCGCTGTGCGATCTCATTCAAGGCCACCGGCTTGCCGTGGCTGCTGCGCGCCAGGTCAACCATGGCCATGACCGCGTATCTTCCTTTGGTGCTCAAGTTCATCGTTGGCCTCCGTTTGTCGTGAAGCGTGCGGGCTGGTGCACCACCGTCGGATTTTCTTGATTTTCCGACCTGCACCCGTGGTAGAAAGCGCCCGTCAGCAACAGCTGCTGGCGATATAGGTTTCCCTAGCCTGGTGGTCAAGTATTCGCAGCGGCGCAGCCCATCAAAAAGCGCCTTTCCCTTACGGAACATATACTTGGCACGATATCTGGTCGCTGTGGAAATCCAAGTCGCCGGCTCAAGAATTAGACCCAGAAGAGGCAACCGACCCGCATGCCTGACGTGATCTTTACAGGCCCTAGCGGCCGGCTTGAAGGCAAGTACCAGCATCAGAAGCACAAGTCGGCGCCCATCGCCCTGATCCTGCACCCGCACCCACGAAGCGGCGGGACGATGAACCATCGGGTCTCTTACGAGATGTTCCACGCCTTCCAGCGGCGCGGCTGCTCGGTGCTCAGGTTCAATTTTCGAGGGGTCGGCAAGAGCCAGGGAACCTACGATGGCGGGGTCGGCGAGTTGTCGGACGCGGCAGCTGCACTCGATTGGCTGCAGGTGATGAACCCCAGCGCCCAGACCTGCTGGGTCGCCGGCATCTCGTTCGGCGCCTGGATCGGCATGCAATTGCTGATGCGCCGACCCGAGATCCATGCCTTCATCTCGGTCGCACCGCCGGCCAACATCTATGACTTCTCGTTCCTCGCACCCTGCCCGGCCTCAGGCCTGATCGTGCACGGACGAAACGACACCGTGTCGCCGGAAGGCGACGTGCAGAAGCTGGTCGATCGTCTCAACGCACAGCGCGGGATCAAGATCACGCAGGTCAAAATCGAAGGCGCCAATCACTTCTTCGACAACCACACGGCTGATCTGATGCAGAGCGTGGATGACTATCTGGACATGCGCATGCCGCCGGTCGAAGAGCCGGCCTGACACCGCCGAACCAAATCCGACACGGGTCCACCATGAGCGCCTTCAAGTCCGACTTCTTCAACGCGTTCGCCGCGCGAGGCCATCTGCACCAGAGCACGAACGCCGAGGGACTGGACAGCCTCATGGCAAAGGGGTGCGTGCCCGGCTACATCGGCTTCGACTGCACAGCGCCCAGCATGCATATCGGCAATCTCACGCAGATCATGCGACTGCGCCTGCTCCAGCAAAGCGGCCACAAGCCCATCGTGGTCATCGGCGGCGGCACGACGAAGATCGGCGATCCGTCCGGCAAGGACGAGACACGCCAACTGCTGACCGACGAAACAATTGCCCACCACAAGGGCAGGTTTGCCGAAATCTTCAGGCGCTTCCTTTCGTTCGGCGACGGGCCTACCGACGCGATCATGGTCGACAATGCAGACTGGCTGGACCAACTGCCTTACATCCCGTTCCTTCGCGATGTGGGACGCCACTTCTCGGTCAACCGCATGATCACGATGGACAGTGTGAAGCTGCGGCTGGAGCGCGAGCAGCCGCTCTCCTTCCTCGAATTCAACTACATGATCCTGCAGGCCTATGATTTCGTCGAACTCCATCGGCGTTATGGGTGCCGCCTGCAGATGGGAGGCTCCGACCAATGGGGCAACATCGTCTCGGGGATTGACCTTGGTCGCAGGACCGACAATGTCGAGCTCTTTGGCGTGACCTCGCCGCTCATCACGACATCATCGGGCGCAAAGATGGGCAAAACGGCAGCCGGCGCAGTCTGGCTGTCGGCCGACATGCTATCCGCATACGACTACTGGCAGTACTGGCGCAATGTCGAGGATGCGGATGTCGGACGCTTCATGCGGATCTTCACGGACCTGCCCCTCGAAGAAATCGCACGGATGGAAGGGCTTCAGGGTGCCGAACTGAACGAGGCCAAGAAGATCCTCGCGAATGAAGCAACAGCCCTGTGTCACGGACGCGATGAGGCCGCAAAAGCGGCAGAGACGGCACGCCAGACCTTTGAGGGCGCGGGCGTGTCGGCAAACCTTCCAAGCCTCGAGGTGCCCATTGGAGAGCTCGAGGCAGGCATCGGCGTGCTTTCCGCATTCACACGCGCCGGGCTGACCTCTTCAAACGGCGACGCACGCAGGCAGATCGGCGGCGGCGGCCTTCGGGTAAACGACGAGCCCGTGCTGGACGACAAGATGAGTGTCGGCCGCGCCCACCTTCGGGACGGCGCCATCAAGCTGTCCCTTGGCAAGAAGAAACACGTTCTCATCAGGCCCGTTTGAGCCCATCGGCGCGATCAGTTCGTTTGAGGCTTTGCCGCAGGCGTGGCTGGCGACGGCATGGGAAGGGGTAATGGAGCTGCAGCCTCAGGCTTGCTGCCCTGGAACACCCGACGCAGGAAGCCCGGCGCCAGGACTGAAATCGGATTGACCGAGACCTTCAGGTCATCGACCTGACCCTTCAACCCATAAGTCACTGCAAAGATACCCTCGCCGTCCCGGGAACCCAGGATGTCCCCAACCAGTGGCACACCTTCAAATATTGAATTGAGACCGTAAACGGGAACGATGGTGCCGTTCAGGTCCATCCGATCACTCTTGCGATCATACGTACCTTGGAGCGTCAGCCCGATCGAAGGCCCGGAGGCACGCCCGTCGGAAAGTGTCAGCAGATCGCCGCGCCCCTTCACCGTCTGCTCCAGCCGGGAGAACCCGATCCCCTCACCGCTCAGCAGGCTCGCGAGCCCTGTAAAGGATCCCGCAGACAGCAAACGGGCAAAGAACGGCTGGTCGACAATCTTGAAGTCACTCATGACGACCCGGCCATCGAACGCGCCACTGCGCTTCGCACCTTTGGCAATGGGCGCAAGATCCGCCTGCACCTTGAGGCTTCCCCCAATGAGGCTGCGAAACCCGGTTACGCCACGCACCAGACGCCCGGCATCGGAAGCTGACAGGTTGAACTTGCGCAACCCATCAGGGCCTGTCGCAAGATCCCCTGAGAGGCGCATGGCCTGGTCTGAAGCCGCAAGACTGAAGCGGGTGAGATGCTCGCCATCATCGGCATAGTCGAAGCGCAGCGAAGCAAGTGACACATCAGCCTTGAGATAAAGTTTGCCGAGCTCGGCATTGATGCCCAGAGGGATTGATGGCGTCGCAGTTGCCGGGGTGCCCGCATCCTCCTCGACACTTTCATCCAGTGCAGAAACGTCAAGTGCGCGGCCCTTCACCGAGACGCTTCGCGCGCGCGCAGGCAGCGCGCGGTAGACAAGCCCGAAGTCGTTTTTGCGCCCCAGCTCGATCCGGCTGAAATCGGCCTCTGTGACCCGGCCGCCGACGAGCGCCAGACGACCGGACGCCTTCATCTCGCGACCAGACAGCTCGATGCCCGACACCTCGATCACATCGGCCGACTTCACCGTCACGTTCGCCTTCAGCTGCGCGTTGGCGTCCTCAGGTTTCGCCCAACCCAGCTGAGGGATGGATAACCGTGCCCCCGTGAGATAGGCCGTGACCTCCCCGTTGTTGATTTTCCCGGAGCGACCACTCAACTGTGCGACAATCCTGGCTTGCCCTTCCAGGTAAGGCCTGAGGTCAGCACCAAGCGCGACACGATCTTTCTCGCTCAAGGTTGCACTCACGTCGATCTGCGTCCCGTTGGGATCTGTCCCCGTGAAGTCTTCGCGCCAGGTGAATCCAACAGGTGCACGATTGATCCAGACGGCACCCGAAGCCTTCATGCCCTTTGTATCAAGGGCGAGGGAGAATGTTCCGTCGGTCAGAGCAAAGCGATTGTTGATTGGCAACTTGATGCCAGCAAGCTCGGCCTTGACGTCGATCCCGATATCCTCGGTCTTCACGTCTCTCAGCATCGGTATCGCAAAGACGACGTCGACACTGGCAGTGCCGCCGGCCTTGTCCGCCGCGATACCATAGCGGGACGGATACCCGAGGCGTGGCTTGTCGATGAGCATCAGCAGGTCACGGGTCGGCCCTGCAAACGAGCCTTCGATATTGCCGATCGCCCCGGTCTTGTGAAGCTC
Source organism: Alphaproteobacteria bacterium (assembly GCA_040382295.1). GTDB lineage: Bacteria > Pseudomonadota > Alphaproteobacteria > Micropepsales > Micropepsaceae > SZUA-430. The sequence continues at coordinate 3,952 of JBEIFU010000033.1, read as the reverse complement.
GCTGATCAGGATGCTGCCCTTCCGAAGGCTGACGGCACCGACGCGACCTGACTTCAACTCTCCCCGGAACGTATCGCCCGTCAGCACCGCCGCGCCATCGACCCCTTCGATGTCGGGAAGACCGGGAAGATAGGTCACGCGCAATCCGGCAAGGTCGAGCGCGATATTCATCATCTCATCGGGGATACGTTCGCCAACAACGGCACCCGGCGCCAGGTCGACATTGATCGTTGCGCCACGAATGGCGCCGTCATGGATGTTGGCAAGGATCCAGTCGCGAGCGCCAGGCACGGTGCCCGCTGGCCAGAGCCGTTTCAGATCCGGAATGGACAGGTCCTTGACCGCCCCCGCAAGGCGCACCCCCATCGACACGGGATGATCGACAAGCGCACCGGCCAGCGACAGGTCGAAGCTTCCCTGGCGCGCCCGAAGCTCATCAATGCGCAGGCTCTGGGTCGCCGCGTCGAAGGCCCCGCGGAAGATTGCCGTCTCAAGTGCAAACCCCTCTTCGAACAGATTGGGCGCGTCCATCGATATGTCGTTGGCCGTCCAGTTGGCACTGAGGGATTGCAGCGCCCCATCAGGTGCAAACCCGATGCGTCCGTCGCCCGTCACACGACCTCGGATCGTGTTGCCCCTCCAAGTCATCTCACTGAGCGTATAGAGACCAGTGTCGAAGTCGACTTCAGCTGTGACGGCAGCTTCCCTCAGGTGGACCGGTTCGTGCTTGAGCGCAGGAAGATTCAAGTCGCCCTCGCCAGCATTCAGCCAGAACTTGCAGCGCCCGACCCCGCCTTTGACCTTCATCCCGCACGCAAGGTTGCCAGCAACCGGGATATCGAGACCCTTCAGCGCCCCGAGGCCTGAACCATTCGAAGCCAAGGTGCTCAGCTTGACGGAGCTGAAATCAGCCTCGAGAGCCAGGTCGCTGCGGCCTTTGGTGTAGCGGGCAGAGGCGGAAAACTGCCATGTTTTGCCACCCTGAAGCTTGACGGGTGCGCGGACGGACACTGTCACGCCATCATTGCGTCTCTGGAACGTCAGTGCGGCCTTGTCGGCGATCCAGCTTGACCGCGTTTGCGCATCAAACACTGAAAGTCGCGCCTCGCTGATCGAAAAGCGGGTCAACTTGCGGGTCAAGGCATCGCCCTCGCCAGGGTCGAGCATCATCTTCAGCACATCGGCGGGTACATCGGCCGCCGGCTTGGCATCTTTGTCGTTTGACCGCCCCGGCGGCTTCCCGACCTGCAGTCCGAGCTGGATATCGCCATCGGCACGACGCACCACATTAGCCGACACACCGACCAACTCGATCGAGGTTGGCATCGCCACACCCTGAAGGAGGGCGGGCCCCGAAAGCGTGACCTTCGCCTTCGGGATCCGCGCGATGATGCCCTCGTTGTCGTCGACGATCCGAACGCCGATGAAATGCAGATGCGCGCGCTCACGCCCCTGCGACCATGCAACCACACTGTCGTCGAAGCGAACGCGCACGCCGGAGAGGCCTGCATTGATCATCGCCTCCAGTTGAGGCGACAGGAACCCAAGCGAGACCGGCCCGTTTGCCGCGCGCCAGGCGAACAGACCCGCAAGGACGACAAGCACCAGCACACAGGCGCCGGCGGCACGCAAAAACCAGGTGCGTGTGCTCCCTGTCAGCACGCGCGCAGCCCAAGCCGCCCATGCGGCGGCGCTTGAACCTTCACTGCCACATGGTTAAATGCCGGCGCCGCACGCCCCTCATCGGCGACCCGCAAGCCCATTCCCGCTGGAGACGTCATTCGCATGTCCAAACAATCAAAAACATCGGCAGTCACTCTGGGCGGACCCGACGTGGGCAGCAAGGCTCCAAGCTTCAGCCTTGCGACTGACGGAGGACGAAAGATCACTCTAAAAGACCTGCTCGGCAAGCCGATAGTCCTTTATTTCTACCCCAAGGACGATACCTCGGGTTGCACCCGCGAGGCCATCGCATTTACCGAGCTCTTGCCGAAGTTCAAGCGCCTGGGCGCAAGCGTCATCGGGGTGTCTAAGGACAGCGTCGACTCGCATGACAAATTCAAGAACAAGCACGACCTGGGCGTTGTGCTGGCATCCGACCCCGATGGAAAGACCGTCGAGTCATACGGTTGTTGGGTCGAGAAATCGATGTACGGCCGTAAGTACATGGGCATCGACCGGGCCACATTTCTCATCGATGCCAAGGGCAAGATTTCGCGCGTCTGGCGAAAGGTTAAGGTGCCGGGACATGCTGAGGAGGTACTGGAGGCACTCAAGTCCTCGGCGCAATCTTCCTAAACAATAAGTTAGGAAAATGAGGATTTCTCCGTCTTGGCGAATTGCTTCAAATCCGTAACAATCTAGGCGTTCAGAGAGAAGGCCCCTGTGGATAGCGGGGATCATCTCGTCGCCCCGCCAGCCACGCTCGGAAATTGAGGTGCAGCATGACCAAATCACCGGTGGCCGGTTTATTCTCGTTTCTGAATCGTCACTTTCCCCACCGCCAGTTCTATCTGCGCAGCCGAGGTTCGGTGACCTTTTTCGAGTTCAGCCCCTCATTCCAGATCACGATCGCGCTCGTCTCACTGATGACGCTGGGCTGGTTCGTGTATGCCTCCATCGTGGTTGTTTTCAAGGAACAGATCCTCTCGAGATCCGAGCAGCGCTACGCCAGCATGCAGGACCTTTACGAGAGCCAGATCTCTCAGCATCAGCTGCGTTACGACGAACTGAACGGCCTGCTCGCCCTTGCCGAGGAACGGTTTCAGAATGCAACGCGTGATCTCGAGGCCCGGCATCGCCAGCTTACGGCGCTGCTCCTCCAGAAACAGGCCATGGACAAGCGGTTCATCGACCTGCGCAGGAAGGTGGCGGACATGGGCCGCTACGCAGGCCCAGTCTTCGCAAGGATAAGAACGCCGAGCGATGGCTCGAATACGCTGCAGATGCAGGCGACGTCGATCGAGCCGGCTAAGCGCCAGGCCCGTTCGCAGCAGGCGATCAGCGGAAGCGCGATCGGAACCGTGGCCGCCGCCATTGTGCCGCGCAGTGGCGGCTCAGGCTCGAAGACAGCCTTGGCCCAGAACCACGTCGTGCAAAAAATTGCGGCACTCGAAGACCGGCTGGAGCTGGTGAAGACATCCCAGTTCAGCGTGCTGGGAACGCTAAAGGAAGCAGCCTCGCGCCAGACGGAGCGATACGAGACGATTCTCAAGACTGCCGAAATGCCGGTCGACACCGTTATCGCCCAGGTTGGCGGGGGAGCAGCCAGAAAGAGACTTGGCATTGGCGGTCCCTTTCTTGCTGCCGGCGTGGGCGCTGAAATCCGCGCTGCAGCGGCGGACGGCGACACGGACGAGTTTGAACGGGAATTCGCCAATGTGGCCGAGATTTTCGGGCGCCTGGACAGCCTTACAACGGCAATGTCGCGCCTTCCGCTCGTGACACCCGTCGACCACAGCCAATATCGCTCGACGAGCGGTTTTGGTTACCGGGTCGATCCCTTCACGGGCCGTTTGGCGTTCCACGCTGGCGCCGACCTTGCGGGAGAGATCGGAACGCCGGTCATGACCTCCCTGCCCGGTCGCGTCGTCTTCTCGGGGCTACGCGGACCCTACGGTTTGTGTATCGATATCGAACACGGCGGAGGAATCCGCACGCGTTATGCACATTTAAAAACAAGTCTCGTGAAGCCAGGAGACCAGGTGCATTTCCGACAAAAGATTGGTACGATGGGAAACAGCGGGAGGAGCACCGGACCTCACCTGCATTACGAGATCTGGTTCAACGACGTCGTAAGAAATCCAATCCGGTTTTTCGATGCGGGGCGAAATGTTTACAAGGGGTAGCAAAGGCAGTCCACCGACGTCGGGCAACGTGGCGTTGCCCCAGCAGCAAAAGCGCGTCGGGCGGGCGGCACCATCCATCATTTCGGATGATCTTGTCGTCGTGG
>JBEIFU010000032.1:0-16056 GCA_040382295.1 Alphaproteobacteria bacterium | reverse complement strand
TGGAAGTGGCCCTGGGCCATCCGATACGGGCGCATCTTCCAAAGCATTCATTGATGCTTCGGTGCCCGATTGCGATCATGTGTTCAAGGACCCAGAACTGCTGCGCCGCTCCCTGACGCATGCAAGTGCGGGTGGTGCCGATAATGAGCGGCTGGAGTTTCTGGGTGACCGTATTCTGGGGTTCCTGATCGCAGAGATGCTGGTCAAGACGTTTATGCATGAGACCGAAGGGGCTCTGGCCCTCAAACTCAATGCCCTGGTGCGGATGGAGACCTGCGCGCGTGTTGCCGTGGCTTGTGGTCTTGACCGAGCGATCATCCTCGCACCCGGCGAGGCCCGTGCAGGGGGGAGGGGCAAGCCTGCGATCCTGGGTGATGCGTGCGAAGCCCTGATTGCGGCACTCTATCTCGACGGCGGTATTGATGCCGCCCGGGCATTCGTGACCCGCTACTGGTCGCCCCTGCTGGTTGACGTGCAGGGGGATCTGCGTGATCCCAAGAATGCCCTGCAGGAATGGGCGCAGAGCCACAAGCTTGGAACACCGTCCTATCGTTTGCTGCGTCGCGACGGACCCGATCATGCGCCGCATTTCACGGTTGAGGCCGTGGTCGTCTCGCGCGAGCCTGTTTCCGGCGAGGGCAGCAGCCTGAGGGCTGCCGAGCAGGATGCCGCGCGCAATTTGCTGAAAGTCCTGGCGCCATGACGGGAGCGGGGACGCGCTGCGGGTTTGTTGCGATCATCGGCGCGCCAAACGCCGGCAAGTCGACGCTGGTCAATGCGCTGGTCGGAACCAAGGTGTCGATCGTAAGCCGGAAGGTGCAGACGACACGCATGCGCGTGCGCGGGGTTGCCATGCATGGGGCTGCTCAAGTCATCCTTGTTGATACGCCTGGCATCTTCAAGCCGCGTCGGCGGCTCGACCGCGCGATGGTGCAAGCAGCGTGGTCGGGTGCCGAAGAGGCGGATCTGGTGTGTCTTCTTGTCGATGCGCCTGAATTGATGGAAGCACCAGACGGGCTATCGGCACGGGATACTGACAGCATTATCAAGCGGCTGAACGAGGCTGGGCAGCATGCAATCCTGGTGCTGAACAAGGTGGATGCGGTCGCGCGCGATCGCCTTCTGCCCCTGATCGAGCAGCTGCGCGGTCGGGCTGCGTTCGACGAGGTGTTCCTTGTCTCGGCTGCCAAGGGCGATGGTACGGCGGACCTGCTTTCCTATCTTGCCAGCCGCGTGCCCGAGGGGCCGTGGGCCTATCCTGCCGACCAGGCGGCCGACATGCCGATGCGCCTGCTTGCAGCCGAGATGACGCGCGAGCGCATCTATGATCGCCTGCACGACGAGCTACCTTATGCGACCACTGTCATCACCGACCAGTGGAAACAGCTCGAGGATGGTTCTGCGCGGCTCGAGCAGACGATCTTTGTCGAGCGCGAGAGCCAGCGTGCGATCGTGCTGGGCAAAGGTGGGGCGACGATCAAGCTTCTCGGGCAGACCGCGCGCAAGGAAATGGAGGCGCAGTTCGGCCACAAGGTTCACCTGTTCCTGTTCGTGAAGGTGCGTGAGAACTGGGCCGACGATCCGATGCATTACCGCGAGATCGGGCTCGACCTGCCAGAGGCGTAGGTATGCTGTGGATGCCGTCGCCAAGGGTCAACCATGGACTGGAGTGATGATGCCATCGTGCTCGCTGTTCGCCCCTTTGGTGAGCATGGGGCCGTTCTCGAGGCCCTGACGCGTGCGCATGGGCGGCACCTCGGGCTGATGCGGGGGGCTTCGTCGCGCGGGATGCGTGGCGCGCTTGAGCCCGGCAACTTGCTGTCGGTGCAGTGGCGCGCGCGGATGGAGAACCAGCTCGGCTCGTTTTCCGCCGAGATTGCATCGACACGGGCGGCGCACTTCTTCGACAACCGGCTCAAGCTCGACGGGCTTGCTTCGGCGTGCGCGATGGCGTGTGCGACGCTGCCAGAACGCGAGGTTCACGAGCGGGTGTTCCTGGCGCTTGACGGGTTGTTGCAGCACATGGTCCTCGAGCCTTCATCCACCTGGGTTGCGTCCTATGTGCGCTTCGAGCTGGTGCTGCTGGAGGATCTGGGCTTCGGACTTGACCTCGAGAGTTGCGCTGTCACCGGCGCGCGCGAGAGGCTGGCCTATGTCTCACCCCGGTCGGGGCGGGCTGTTACTGCAGCGGGAGCGGGCGCCTTTGCCAGCCGTTTGCTGCGCTTGCCGGATTTCCTGCTCGATCCGTCAGCGCCGGTCGATGGGGAGCTGCTTGGAGCTGGTCTCGGGTTGACCGCTCATTTCCTGGAGCGGATCCTGTCAGAGGCCCATGGCAAGGGCCTGCCGGAGGCGCGGCTGAGGTTTGCGCAATGTGTGGATAACGTTCGAGCCTGACAAGGATGACTGAGGCCTCAAGGGTTTTTCCCAAAAAAGGTCGATGAACATAAGCCGTTTGGGTCACTTGCGGGCGGTCTCGGCTGCCGTTAGTCAGGCGCCTTCCGGTTTTACAGGACAGGCGGGAAAGCAATATGGCCCTCGATGATGTCGTGCGTGAGGTCGACCTGAAGGATGCGCTGGGCGAGCGCTACCTTGCCTATGCGCTGTCGACCATCATGCAGCGTGCACTGCCGGACGTGCGTGACGGGTTGAAACCCGTTCACAGGCGACTGCTGTTTGCGATGCAGCGGCTGGGGCTGGACCCCAAGTCCAGTTTCAAGAAATGTGCACGTGTCGTTGGTGATGTCATGGGCCAGTTCCATCCGCATGGCGACCAGTCGATCTATGACGCGCTGGTGCGCATGGCGCAGGGTTTCTCGCTGCGCTATCCGCTGATCGACGGACAGGGCAATTTCGGGAATGTCGACGGCGACAATGCGGCGGCCATGCGCTACACGGAAAGCCGGCTGACCGAGATTGCGCAGATCCTGCTTGAGGGCCTGAATGACGACGGTACGGATTTTCGCCCGACGTATAATGGCGAGGATCAGGAGCCGGTCATCATTCCCGGCGGGTTTCCGAACCTACTTGCCAATGGTGCTGCCGGCATCGCGGTGGGCATGGCGACCAATATCCCGCCGCATAATCTGGACGAGATCGCGCAGGCGCTGATCCACCTGGTCAACACGCCCAATGCGCGCGACGACACGCTGCTGCAGTACATCAAGGGGCCGGACTTCCCAACTGGCGGCATCGTGGTTGAACCGGCTTCGTCGATTGCCGAGGCGTACCGGACGGGCAAAGGCGGGTTCCGCGTGCGGGCCCGCTGGACCAAGGAGGAAGGTGCGCGGGGCACCTGGCAGATCGTCGTCACGGAGATTCCCTTCCAGGTCGCGAAGTCGAAGCTGATCGAGAAGATCGCGGACCTGATCTCGGAGAAGAAGCTGCCGCTGCTCGACGACGTGCGCGATGAATCGGCGGAGGACATCCGTCTTGTGCTGATACCCAAGAGCCGCAATGTCGAGGCGGAGATGCTCATGGAGCATGTGTTCCGTCTCACGGATCTCGAGACGCGCTTCCCGCTCAACATGACGGTGCTGGATTCAAACCAGACGCCGCGCGTGATGAGCCTCAAGCAGGTGCTGGTTGCCTTCCTGGAGCACCAGCGTGCGGTGATGATCCGCCGGGCGAATTACCGGCTGGGCAAGATTGCGGACCGACTCGAAATTCTGGATGGCTACCTTGCCGTCTTCCTCAATATCGACAAGGTGATCAAGATCATCCGTACTTCGGATGAGCCCAAGGCCGACCTGATCAAGGCCTTCAAGCTTACAGACATGCAGGCGGAGGCCATCCTCAACATGCGCCTGCGCAGCCTGCGCAAGCTCGAGGAGATGGAGATCCGACAGGAGCACAAGGCGTTGCAGGCGGAACAGAAGGACCTAAAGGCGCTGGTAAAGTCAGAAGACCTGCAGAATGACAGGCTGAAGGCGAGCTTGCAGGAACTGCGGGCGCGCTTCGGTGCCAAAACGGTGCTGGGCAAGCGCCGCTCCACATTCTCGGATGCGCCGGCCATCGAGGACGTGCCGCTGGAGTCGCTGGTCGAGAAGGAGCCCATAACCGTTCTCTGCTCCGACAAGGGCTGGATCCGTGCCATGAAGGGGCATATCGAGCCCAGCGATGACGTCAAGTACAAGGACGGGGACAAGGGGCGCTTCTGGGTCAAGGCTCAGACGACCGACAAGCTTCTCGTGTTTTCGACGAATGGACGCTTCTTCACGCTGGACTGTTCGCAGTTGCCTGGTGGTCGCGGGCATGGCGAGCCCATTCGCCTGATGTGCGACCTCGAGAACGATCAGGATATCGTCGCGATGTTTGTGCACCAGCCTGGGCGAAAGCTGCTCGTGGTTTCGAGTACCGGGCGCGGCTTCGTGGTGCCTGAAGATGAAGTCCTCGCGCAAAAGCGTGGCGGCAAGCAGGTTCTGAATGTCGATCCGCTTGAAGAGGCGCGTGTCTGTACGCCTGTTCGTGGCGATCATGCGGCCTTCATCGGGGAGAACCGGAAGCTGGTCGTGTTCGGCATCGATGAGGTGCCCGAGATGGGGCGCGGCAAAGGCGTGGCGCTGCAAAAGTTCAAGGATGGCGGTCTCAATGACGCGACTGTGTTTGTCCTGGCTGACGGCGTCAGGGACACCAATGGCCGCACGTGGGACAAGTCGGAATTGAAGGAGTATCTCGGTGGGCGCGCGCAGGCGGGTCGTCTTGTGCCAAAGGGCTGGCCCAAGAACGGAAAGTTTTCAGATCCGTTCTGATCTTCCTTCCTAGCGGGTGAGGCCACGTGTGGCCACGATGGTGATCGTATAGCCGGCGATCACATCGATGAGTTGCATCAGACCCAGCATGAAGAATGCTGACGTGGTGAAGCCCGGGATCGACATGAATTGTACAGAGTAGACAAGAAGGGTCATGACCGCGATGCCGTGGTTCACCAGCGACAGCATGGGCGTCCCCACGGATTTGAGGATCTCGATGAACAGCAAACCCATGGCCGCGGCGACGATCACGTCGGACTGGGTCATCGACCAGACGGTTCCGGAGAACATGGTGATCTGGAATGCAGTGCCTTCCAGCCACAGGTTCACGCGTTGCGGATCGAGGCCCAGGACGGCAATCACCATGAAATTGTAATAGACCAGCGGCAGCGCGAGCAGCGGGAAGACGTCGAAGGTGGGCGAGGACGATTTCAGCCGGACGCGGCGCTGACGATAGCGGGACATGTTCTACTCCTCCCAGAACGATTGATTCGCCAGTATAGGCGTGTCCCTGGTCTGAACAGTGGCTCGGGTCTTTGATGACCTTCAGTAGCGTAGGAAGACCGCTCATTAACCGCCTGAATTGTCATGGCGCCTGTCTTTGCTGGCAGGCGTGCCGATGTTCTTGGGGTACGGTGTTGCTGCAGCGCTGCACCTAGGCTGCATGTTTCCAGCGTCTCCCCCACAAATGAGGGGCGCGGCGTTCAATTGCCTTGATCTAAGACCGAGACGCGTTATGCGAACGGCCTTCATTCTTTGATCGGCCGCTTCTCGCATCCGCATTTGTCTTGGGCATCGTAGGTCTGGGGTTCAACACTTGATCGGTCTCGACGAGGGACATCCGGAATATCTTCCGCCACCTGCGTCCTCGGCGTGGCGCACCTTGCTGCGTGCAGGGCCTGGCGACCAACGAAACTCGGCAACGCATGGCTGGCCGTCCATGCGCAGCCTGCCTAGCTTGCAGCTGGAGGCCATGGTCAGACGAGCCCAGCGTCATGGGCGTCCTGCTTGGCTCGGCAATCTCGACCTGGATTCGATGGCAGGGTTGAGTGACTGGATTGCTGTAGTGCGCCCTGATGCAGGCCTGCGCCGTCTGACACTCATCCATGCCGGGGCTGGATTGTCTGCGATGCAGGCCCAGCCGATGACTGGGACCGACTATCTCGACCTTGTCGATCCGGCCATCAAGGGAGAGGCTTTCGACAGCACGATGATGATGCTCACGCGTCCCTGTGGCCTGTGGCAGCTGTCGCCGGTGAGGTTGGTGGACGGTAGTTCGGACATGTACGAGTTGACAGGCTTGCCTGTTGTCGATGACGAAACGGGCTCGGACGTCATCCTGTTCCTGATCTGGCACGCGTCGGAAGATTTCAGGCGTGTCAGGATCGTCGGTCACGCCAATGTCTGGTCGTGGCTGGACCTGCGGCTCGGGCCGCCGGGCTAGTTTCGCCTGTCGGGGCCCGTGGTGCGTGCTGCAACCACCAGTGCCAGTGTCAGCAGGAAAGCTGCGACAAAGAAGGGTGCTCCTAGCACGGGCCAATTTCCGGCCAGTTCCGTGTAGTCGAGCGCCAGCGCAAAGATCTGCGGGTACAGCAGCGGGGCAATGATGAACGAGATCCCGTTCAGGCTTCCGAGGGCGCCTTGCAGGCGACCTTGCTCGGATGGATCCACACGCTGTGACATGAGTGACTGGGCCGCTGGGGCATAGAAGCCCCAGAGGGCTGCCACTGGGATGGCGAACCAGATCCAGTCTCCTGTTGGTGCGACAGCATAAATCAGAAAGCCTGCAATGCCGCAGGACAGCCCCAGGATGATGGATCGGCGCTCACCCAGGCTCTTGACGACGCGTCCTGTCAGTCCGCCCTGGACGATGATGTTGGCGATGCCAACAGCTGCCAGCGCGTAGCTGATCATCAGTTCGTTCCAGCCATAGCGGTAGGTGACGAACCAGTTGAAAATCGCAGGGTAGACGTTGTGTGAGAGTGCGTAGAGGAACTGTGCAACTGCCAGGCTTGCAAGTTGCGGTGTCATGGAGAGAAAGGCGATGGCTCCAGCCGGGTTGGCCAGCTTGAGCGAAAATGACTTTGCACGTCGCTCTGGTGGCAGGGACTCGGGTAGAATGAAATAGCCGTAGAGGGCGTTGGCGAGGCAGAGGCCTGCGGCGATCCAGAATGGCAGCCTCGGGTCGAGGCTGCCTGCGAAACCGCCCAGCAGGGGGCCTGCGACGAAGCCGATGCCGAAGGCCGCTCCCATCATTCCAAATGCGGCTGCACGGCGTTCGGGCGGCGTGATGTCGGCGATATACGCATTTGCTGTGCTGAAGCTTGCAGCGGTCATGCCTGAGAGCGCCCGCCCGATGACCAGCCATGTCAGTGTCGGGGCGAGTGCCATCAAGATATAATCAAGCCCCAAGCCGGTCATTGACAGGAGCAGGACCGGACGGCGCCCGAAGCGGTCTGACAGGGCGCCCTGGATTGGCGCACAAATGAACTGCATTACAGCCCAGATGAGCGCGAGGATGCTGCCCATGCGAACCGCGTCGGCCTGCGCGCCTTGCATGAATCCTTCGATCAGTTTCGGCATGACCGGTATGATGATCCCCATCGCCAGCACGTCGAGAACGATGGTGATGAAGATGAAGCCGAACGCTGCGCGCGGGCTGCCTTGCGAGACGCTGGTCGTGTCGGGATCCGGGGCCGCAGCTGTCATCACCTGTCCGCCATGTTGCTGGCGAGGCGCGCTGCATCGCTTGCGATCTGTCCGTGATCAAAGGCGAGTTCGAGGTTTCGCCAGTCAGCGACAAAGTCTGCGGTCTGAGCGTCGTCGCCGGCTTGAGGTTGCTGCCTCGGCGCCGTGACGAGAAAGGCCACGGAGGCCGTGTGCTGCCGAGGATCACGCCCCGGTGCCGAGTAGACCCCCACAAGCCCCCTGATGCGTCCCTTGAGCCCTGTCTCCTCGCCGAGTTCGCGCAGAACGGCCTGCTCCACGGTCTCTCCGCAGTCGACGAAGCCACCGGGCAGGGCATATTGTCCCTGGAATGGTGGGTACTTCCGGCGAATGAGGAGCAAGCGTTCTGCTCCGTCGAACACGACAGCATCTACCGTGAGCAGCGGTGTTCGGGGTTTGTGGTCTTGCCCGTTCATACCCGTTTCGCCCTTGTGGATGGTGGTGTCGCATTGACATGCGCCCCCCCCTGCACCAGAAGACAGTTGAGATAGAGATAGCATGACACGGGATTGCCGGATGCCGTTGACGTCAAGATATCCCCTTATTGCCCTCGGGATCGGGCTGGCGCTGCTGCTTTTCTTTCTTGTCGGTACTCCGAGCCAGCCCGTCCGGGACACGCGGGCCTTGGGTTCTGGTCAGGGGCCTGAGATTGCCGCCTTCACGCTGATGGACCAGACGGGCGCCCCGATCTCAAAGACGAACGTCCTCGGCAAGCCTTCGGTCTTTTTTTTCGGTTTCACCTTCTGCCCGGACGTCTGTCCAACCACGCTTGCGTCCATGACGTCCTACCTGCAGCAACTTGGACCTGATGCGGATCGGATCAATGCTTATTTTGTCAGCGTTGATCCGGAGAGGGATACCGTTGAAATCCTAGGGGCGTACCTGTCCTCCTATGATCCCCGCATTCGGGGGATCACAGGGGATCGCGCGGAAATCGAGAAGCTCACGAAGTCGCTTGGCATCTACCACAAGAAAGTCGACACGGGTGGCGGGTCCTATACCGTCGATCACAGCGCCCTGATCATCCAGCTTGATGCGCGCGGTCGATTCTTTGGAACCATCGCCTATGAGGAGGCGCCGCAAGTGGCCGTGGAAAAGTTGCAACGCCTGGCCAGGGAGGGCTCGCGCTGAGCCATGTTTGTGCGCGTGAATGGCCAGCGGCTGTTCTTCGACACCGTCGGGGCGCAGCTTGAAGCTGATGGCGAGCGGATGCGCGAGCGCCCGTGCCTGCTCGTCCTGCATGGGGGCCCAGGGTTTGATCACACAGGACTTCGACCCTTTTTCGACAGGTTTGCCGACGTAGTACAGGTCGTCTATCTCGACCACCGCGGCAATGGGCGCAGCGTGCCCAGCAGTCCAGACAGCTGGACCCTGGCGCAGTGGGGCGACGACGTTGCCGGGTTCTGCGACACCCTGGGCATTTCACGTCCGATCGTCCTCGGGCAGTCCTTCGGTGGCATGGTTGCGCAGTCCTATGCGATCAGGCACCCGGGTCATGCCGCAGGCCTCATCCTGTCGAGCACGGCGGCGCGCATGGACCTGGATGCCAGCATTGCCTGGTTCGGTGATAAAGGTGGTCCGCTCGTTCGCGACACGGCCCATCGTTTCTGGACCATTGGCGATGATGCAGCGTTCTCTGATTATCTTCGCGTTTGCATGCCACTCTACAATACGACAATGCCTGTGCCCGGTCAGGAAACGCGCGCGCGTGCCATCGTTCGGCCGGAAGTGTTTCGTCACTTCTCGCTGCCAGGGCGGGAGATCCGTTCGATGGACTTTCGTGCTGACCTTGGGCGTATCGGATGTCCGGTGCTGGTCATTGCCGGTGAGGCTGACCCGATTACGCCGCCTCGCCTGTCGCAGGAGATCGCTGAGGCGCTGCAACCTGGGATTGGCCGGTTGGTCACGTTCTCTGAGTGCGGTCACGGGCCGTTTCGTGACAATCCACAAGGTGTGGACGACGTGATCAGGCGCTTTCTCTCGGCGTTTTCGGACTCAGAGAACGCTTGAGCCGGAGCTCCGTCACCCTAATTCGGCGATCAATTGAACGGGGGGCCGGAGATTCAACGCGCGATTGAATTTAACGCTGATTTTCGGTGACGCCATCATTTCGTATAGTGCGTAACGCGCGTTTCTCATACTAAGTGGGTAATGGCGGTGGCTCCTCGGAGGTAGCGGGGACGCTTGGGGGCGTCAGCAGCAGGTTTGGGGGCTGGGGTGGAAAACGCGATTATCTGGCTTGTCGATCCGCAACCCTTGTTACGCGCTGGCTTGCGTGCCCAGCTCGATGGCCGCGGGTTTCAAGTCACGCTTGAAGGAGCGACCATCGATGATGTGGCGCAGATGGTGGCGCGCGGTGCGCGGGCCGATCTCGTCGTCGTCGAGTATGGTGTGGGTGGGGCAGGTATCCTGCGTCTCAAATCCATCTTGCCGCAAGCGCGGGTTGTTGTTCTGTCCGAGGCGGCTGAACTTTCGTTCCTTGCGGAGATGTTTGGTGCCGGGGTGGATGGCTTCATGCTCAAGAGCATTTCGCCGCCTGCGCTGGTCGAGGCCCTCAAGCTGGTGATGCTCGGGGAAAAGGTGTTTCCAAGCGTGCTGACGAATTTCCTCGGATCCCTGCACGCACAGAACTCGGCGCCCTCCGCCGACCGTGCGTCGATCGGTGATGTTGCGCTTTCACAGCGCGAGCTTGAGATCATTCGCAGCCTGGCAGAGGGGCATACGAACAAGTCGATCGCCAAGTCCCTCTCCATCACTGAAGCGACCGTCAAGGTTCACATCAAGACCGTGTTGCGCAAGCTGGGAGCCACAAATCGCACTCAAGTTGCGATCTGGGCTGTTCAGAATGGCTTCAACAACGGCAACGGGGGCTACCGGGGTCGCTGACGGTCAGCCGTTCAAGTCCTCGCGTGCGACGTGATCGAATTGCAGCACAAAGTCTGCGCCAAATGCGAGGCTGGGGGTCTGGAATCCCGGCTTGAACTCGCCACCGGCGACCCTGCGCGCGATTTCAAGACCCGTCTGCGCGGTCAGTGTGTAGCCCTCGGGCGTGCGCAATCTGGTTTTGACGATCTCGTTTTTCTCGTTCCTTGCAACGCCAATCAGGATGGCCTCGCCGCGACGCCGTTCATCGTCCGTCGGTCCCTCGGGTTGCCGGTCGATCTGGCGCTTCAGAATTGACTGCATGAAGGGCAGGCCGAGGAGATACTTGATCATGGCCGGCACCCTTGCCATGCGCGCAAGCTGAGGCACGGCCTCAAAGTGGACTTCGATGTTGGGAATGTGTGTCGAGTGCCAGGCGGTGGAGATGTCGCCCCAGCTGACAGCGAAGGTCTGTTTTGGTCCTTTGCCGAAGTCGCAGAGATCTTCGTGCAGGCCTTCCAGTGTCTCGATGCTGCCGGCGCGGCGATGGCGGGTGCCTTGTGCAATGCCTTCGACCATCGTCTTGGCGGTGCCTCGGGAAACCGATGAAAGACCGCCGATGTAGAGTTTGAGGTCGCGTGCGTCGGGCATGCGGCGCTTCAAGTGTGCGGCGAGGCAGTCCGATGGCACGACATCGAAGCCAACTCCCGGCAGCAGCATGATCCCGGCGAGCCTTGCTTCGCCGTCTCGTTCGGCCAGTGCTTCGAAAACGTCGATCTCACCCGTGATGTCAAGATAATGGGTGTTGGTTCTGATGCAGGCGTCGACCATGGGGCGCGCGGTTGCGGAGAACGGGCCGGCGGCGTGGAGGACAACCGCTACTTCCGACAGGGCTGCCTCGAGGCTTGCCCTGTCTGAAAGTTCGAATGCCCGCCAGTCAAAGTCGAGTTCTCCGGCGATGGCGCGGACACTCTTCTCGCTTCGTCCGGCAAGGATTGGCTTCAGTCCCGATGTTTTCGCGAGGCGCGCTGTCAGTTTTCCGGTGTAACCTGTGGCTCCGTAGATCAGGAACCGGCCTTCTCTTGACATTGCGGTGTTTCCTCAAGCGCTGGTAGTCTGGGAAGGTGCAGGGCGCCGGGCCCGGCGGTGCCGAAGGCAGTATGGGGATGTAACCGTGATTCGTGCAATGATCCACTTCGGGTTGCTGCCTGGTGTCATGCTAGCCGCGGTGTCCGCGGCCCCCTTGGCCGCGCCGTCTGTCCAGTCGGGTGCCGATCCTGCCCGAGCTCTTGCCAATTGCCGGGGCGGCGAAGGCATCTGGAGCGATTTGCGCCTGGCGGCCTGCAACGACCTCATCAAGTCGGGACGTTTCAGCGGCGGCGAGCTTGCCCGGATCCATTATCACCGAGGCAATGCGCGTCTCATGCAGAGCGACTATCGCGGTGCGATCGCCGATTTCGATGCATCCCTTGGGCTGTCTGCCGGCAATGCCGACGCGTTGCATGAGCGCTGTTGGGCAAAGGCCGTCCTCAACAAGGAGTTGGAGGAGGCGCTGGCGGACTGCAACGAGTCCCTGCGCCTTCGGTCCAACGACGCCGAGACACTCGGTGGGCGCGGGTTCCTCTATCTGAGGCTCGGGTTCTTCAAAACTTCGATCCTCGATTATTCTGCAGCGATCGAGGCAATGCCCAATGAAGCCCGGTTTCATTACGGGCGTGCGATTGCCAAGAGGAGTTTGGGTGATCAGGAAGGTGCGGATGCCGATTTTCTCACAGCGCGCGCGCTGGATCCCAAGATCGATGCACAGTTCGAACGGCTGGATGAGGCCGCGGGCGGCAAGGGGTTCTGGGGTACCCTTGCCGGTTACTGGCGGACCATGATGAAGTGGGTCTATTAGCCTGTCTGGTGCCTGTCAGCCTTGATGTTTCTCGCGAGGACTGCTGCCGGTGTTTGCCGCAAGACGGCGCGCGCGATTCCGTGCCAGCATGTTGAGGGCCTCGACCATCGCCGAAAAGGCCATGGCTGCGTAGATATAGCCTTTGGGTACGTGCACGCCGAAGCCTTCCGCTATCAGGGTGGTCCCTATCATCAGCAGGAAGGCAAGCGCCAACATCACGATGGTCGGGTTGGCGCTGATGAAATTTGCCAGCGGCGTGGCAGCCGCCAGCATTACCGCGACCGTCACGAGGACAGCGATCACCATGATGGGAACGTGCTCGGTCATCCCCACGGCCGTGATGATGCTGTCGACTGAAAAGACAAGGTCCAGGATCAGGATCTGGATAATGGCGGCCGAGAAGCCTACCGATACGGCGCGCTTGCTGAACAGGTCAGGGTGCGGGTTCGGGTCCACGTTGTGATGGATCTCCTTGGTTGCTTTCCAGACGAGGAAGAGACCACCTGCAATCAGGATCAGGTCGCGCCATGACAGGCCTTGGCCAAACAGCTCAATGACGGGTTCCGTGAGCTGCACGATGATTGCGATGGTGCCCAGAAGCACGAGGCGTAGACCGAGGGCGCAGCCTATGCCGATCCGCCGTGCCCGCTCGCGGTGTTCCTCTGGCAGTTTGTTCGTCAGGATGGAAATGAAGATCAGGTTGTCGATGCCCAGCACCACTTCCATGGCGATCAGGGTCAACAGGGCCGCCCACGCTGCTGGATCCATCGCAAGGGCTGTCAGGTATTCGAACATGTCTTCACTCCGTGGGGAATTCGTGTTTCACGCGGCACTGTGCAGGCCTAATTCGCTTGGAAGCTGTGCCGACCATCATCTGCCTGCTGGCGTTGTGCCGATCATTTTCACTGGCCGGGTTCCAAGACCGGTCGGGCTTGTCGTCGAACCGCTGCTTCTTCCACAAGTACAGTGCTCTCTGTGAAACCTCCACCCAAAACACGGTAGGCGAGCATCGACCGATCACCATCCCTTGGTGGCGAAACTGACACGCGAGACGCGAATTGCTGGACGCTCCGTTGATCTTCACGAGAGAAAGACCAAAATGGGGTTGTGTCGGTTCGCTTGGATGGTGTGGGGATGCCGCCAATGAACCGACTGACCGCCACGGCGCACTGACACGCGCGCCACAAGCGGGGGGCGCGGGCTCTCTAGTGGATTTTCGGCCGGATCCGTCACCAGCGAAATCCGATTTATCCGAACCACTAGGAGCCCGCAGTTTTTTCAGCAGATACGCTCTCCAGACATCTCGCCAGGTCTGACGCTCTTGGTCTTGCCCTCTTGTGCGGGCGAGGTCCTTAGCCGGATTTCATTCCTCTTGTCACGTGCAACGTGTCACCGCAGTGGAAGAAAATCGAATGTGTTCCTGGGCGTCGCAAACAAGTGACACTCTCTTGTGGCTGTTCGTTCTTTTGTTCGCTCGAATGGTGCAAAGCGAGCGGTCGGCTCGCTTTGCATGGATATATCCCTCTGCAGGCTCGTCCACGAGCCAGCGCTCGCGCGAGGGCTGCAATTCGCTCATCGATTGTTTGTTCGTCTGCGTAATTCGTCGGGCGTGATGAGCCCGTCTGCGTTGCGATCGCTGCGCATGAACTGGGATCGTGTGCGCCCTCCGAACTCGTTTGGTGTCAAGGCACCATCGAGGTTCCAGTCGCCGTAGCGCAGGGAGTCGACGTTGTCCCTGTCAGACATGTCCATCGGTGGACGGCGCGGATCCAGACCCTCGGCCCGCGCCTTGGCCCGCCACGCGACGAGCCTGGCATTCCTGTCTGCTCGACGCGTTTCACCGTGGCGTTGTATCTCGGCTGCGTCGAGGCGCCCGTCTGCGTTCATGTCGACGGTCCGGAATTCCTGATCCAGCGCAGCGTCGACCTCCGGGCGCGTCACCCGGTTGTCGCGGTTGGTATCGTATTTCATGAGCCTGGCTTCGGTTGACATGCCTGGGCGCGATGAAGCCCGGTCACCCCACAAGCTGTCGGACAGGTTGGTGTAGCCGAAGGCTGCGGTTGCGGCTGTTACGACGATCGCTCCGACGATCAGTCCGGTCCATACGGTCTTGGTCATGGTCACTTCTTCTCCCTTTTGAGTGCTGCCGATCTGGCGTGAGCCGCGCCCTTTGCGCGGTGGCGCGATCGATGCGCGGGTGTGTGGTTTTTTTTGTGGCAGGATTGCCCCGACTTTGTCGCAAGATCTGCACGACCTCCTGCGGGCGGGGCGTCTGTTGCATGTTTGTGGCAGGCAGTTTCGATCTTTGTCGCGAGACATACTGACGTCTCTTTGTTGACATAATTGCATTCACACTGCGCGCGTCCTTCATCCCCTCAATACGCATGGCAATGTGATGTCCGAAAAAATTCCCTGTATCCTGGTGGTCGATGATGCGCGTGAGGTTCGCGAGTCCCTCGTGCGCTATCTGCAACGAAATGGTTTGCGGTCGGTTGGTGCAGAGAGTGCTGCGGCTGCGCGCAAGCTGATGCAAACCAATCTCGTCGACCTGGTGCTTCTCGATATTCTGATGCCGGGGGAGGACGGTCTCGTCTTCTGCCGTTACCTGTGTGACACGCTGGACCTGCCCGTGATTTTCCTGTCGGGGAAGGCTGACGATATCGATCGTGTCGTGGGGCTCGAGCTCGGGGCTGAAGATTACATCGTGAAGCCCTTCAATCCCCGCGAGCTTCTTGCCCGGGTAGGCGCCGTGCTGCGGCGGGTGGATGCGCTGCCGCCCCGGCTCAAGGCGCGACCGCAGCCGCGCATTCGGTTCGATCGGTGGATTCTCGATGGCTTACGACGCGAACTGATCGATGAGACGGGTGCAGGCATAGCCTTGTCGGCTGGCGAATATGCGTTGCTTTCGGTCTTTGTCGATCGGCCGAAGGTCATCCTGCGTCGTGAGGATCTGCTGAGCCTGACGACAGGTCGCGAGGCGCTGCCGTACGACCGGTCGATCGACAACGCCATCATGCGACTGAGGCGCAAGCTCGAGGTGCGGCCCCGATGTCCCAGGATCATCCAGACGATCTGGGGGGGAGGCTACATGTTCGCTGCAGAGCCGGTGGCCATTTGAGGTTTCTGTCGGTTCCCCTCTGGCTCGAGATATCCGCGGGGGTTCTGCTTGTGCTGCTGGTGTCGAACGGGCTCACGCTCGTTGTTGCCGAGCAGCAAAGGGTTGCTGCTGTCAGTGCCGAGCGCCTTCAGGCGCTTGAGGCGCGAATGGCAGCCTTCCTTGCGCTCTACAGGCGTCTGCCGGCTAGTGACAGGCAGACGCTCGAGACGCTGGCCGGCGCTCAATATGAACGATTGGGCATCTCCCGGCAGCCGCGGGTGGCTGCTGACAGCGAGCGCGACCATCGGCTTGAGGATCGCATGCGCCGGGCGCTTTCGCTGGGGATGTCGAGCGATGTGCGTTTGGTCAAGCGCGGGCGTCCCGGGTTCCACCTGTTCGGCCGGCGCCATGCCGGGTCTTTCGAGCGCTATGCGGTTGCAGTCGCGCTTGATGAGGGGCGCTGGCTGAATGCAGAATTCTATTGGCCGATCGGTGGATCGATCCTGCCCGTGCTGCTTCTGGCAGGGCTTGCGTCGGCGGCGTTGCTGGTTGCCTTCAGCCTCTGGATTGCGCGCAGGCTGGCCAGGCCCTTGAGTGCCCTGGTGCTTGCAGCCCAAAGTGTGCAGAACGGCGAGGCCGTGCAGCCGGTGCGCGCTACGGGCCCTGCGGTGCTGCACGAGGCGGTGGATGAATTCAACCGGATGCTGCAGCGCTTGCTGCCGCTC
>JBEIFU010000031.1:0-16197 GCA_040382295.1 Alphaproteobacteria bacterium | reverse complement strand
GCCAACCGCACGCGCGCGGGCGACGGCACGATCCACGCCGTCGACCTCGACTGCAATGGCACCGCCGACGCAAGGCTCCGCCAGCCCGACGACAGGGCCCAGCCCGTCGAGCTTGCCGCCGATCTCGACGGCGACGGTGTCCCTGAATCAGTCTATCGGGACATGGACCGCGATGGCCGCTTCGATGAAGCCCGCTTCGATACCGATGCCGACGGCAGGCCCGACCTCCTCGGCATGGATCTCGACCGGCGGCTCGTGCCTCGCCGCACCCGGGCCCTGCCCCGCTAGGCCGGCCTTGCGCCGCGTGCGTCCCCATCTGGGTCTCGCCCTGCCGGCCCTGCTGCTGGCGCTGTCGCTTGGCCTGTCGCCGGCGACGGGCATAGCGACCGCTCAGGGCGTGAAACCCGAAGACGCCGTCAGCCGCCTGATCGCGCAGGGCGACTACAGGGCCGCCGAGCGCATGGCCCTCGCCGAGCTGGCCCGCGACGCGAAGGAAACCGGCGCCCGCAGCCTGCGGGTCGCCTTCTGGTACAACCGCCTCGGCCAGGTGGCTCATCTCGACGGCCGCCACGACCTCGCGCTCAAGCGCTTTCGCGCGGCCTACGACATCAGGCGCGCCCGCCTCGGGCCAGATCACGGGGACACCTTGATTGCGCAGAACAACGTCGCCCTGGTCCTGGCGAAACTGGGCAGCTGGCGGGAAGCCGAAACGCTGATGCGCGAGGCGCTCGCCGGCAACCGCCGCCTGCTGGGCCCCGGCCACCCGCGCACGGTCACCACCATGACCAACCTCGGCCTGCTCTGCCTCGACATGGGAAAACAGGCCGAGGCCACGACGCTGCTCGAGGACGCCCTCGCCCTCACGCGCAAGGCCGACAACAGCGCAAGCGACCACCTGGCCACATCGCTCTCCAACCTCGCCACCGCCTACATGGCCGCGATGGACTTCGCGAAAGCCGAGCCCCTGCTCGAGAAAGCCCTCGCCCTCGACATGCAGCGCCACGGCCCAAGCCACCCGACGGTCGCCACGACACGCTCGAACATGGGCCAGCTCTACCACGGCACCGGCCGCCTCGCCGACGCCGAGAAGGCCTATCTGCAAGCCCTCGAGATCGACCGCGCGCACCGGGCCGGAGGGCATCCCGACAATACGGGGACACATGCAAGCCTCGCTGCACTCTATCGCGACATGGGCAACGCGACGAAGGCGCGCGACCACCTCGCCGCCGCCCGCACGGCCGCCGCCGCGGCCCGGGGCACCGACATCGACGCCGTGGCCCTCTCGACCCTGGCCGAACTCCTCTCCGACGAGGGCCGCCACGCCGAGGCGCAGGCCCTGCTCTGGCAGGCCATCGCCGCCATCGAGCAACGCCTCGGCGCGGCTCACCCCGCAACAGCGCCCCTCCTCATGCAGCTTGCAGCCACGCGCTTTACCACCACGAGCAACCCGCGGACCCTCGCCTTCAAGGCACACGAGATCATCACGCGCACACACGGCGTCGACAGCGCCCCGGCCGCGCGCTCGGCGTTGAATGTGACGCGCATTCTCGTCGACAGCGGCAGCATCGAGGATGCCCTCAGCTGGGCAGGACAGGCCCGCACCCAGATCGCCGTGCATTTCGGCACCGCCTCCTTCGATCATGCACTCGGACAGTATCTCTACGCCAAGGCAGCCTTCGCCGTCGGCCGGCGCGACGCCGCCGAAGTGGCGCTGGCAGGCGCCTTGCCCGGCCTCGAGGCCGTCCTGCCCGCCCGTGCCGACATCGCAGCCGACGCCCATGTCCTGATGTCCAGGCTGCTCATGGCCCGCGATGAACCCGTCAAGGCCCTCACGCATGCGCGCACGGCCTCGCGCCTCGCCGACGCCCGGCACCGCCACGACACCATACGCGCAAGACTGACCGCCCGCCCGGCCGACGCGGCCGCCCGTCGCACCATCCATGAGAACACGCTGCGCACCGCCCTTGCCGCAATCTCGGCAGGCAACCCTGCAGGAAAGGAGCAAGCCCTCGCGACCTCCTTCGCCATGGCCGACAGGCTCCTGTCGGAGAAGCTGCACCACGCCCTCGCCATGGGCAGCCTCAGGTCAGGCTTGCCCGATGACGACGCCCGCCGCAGGCTTGACGCGCTCGCTGCCAGCGTCGCCGCCCTCGACCGCCTCGAGGCCCGCTACGAGCACGCGCTCTCGGTCGGCGCGGCCTCAACCCAGGCCGCCACCTGGCGCGAGCAGTTCAAGGCCCACGCACGCGCGGTCGCCGACGCCGACCGTGCGCTGCGCGCCCACAAGGCCTACCAGCGCCACCTGGCAATGCCTCAGCCAGGCCTCGCTGACATCCGCAAGGTGCTCGCGCCGAGCGAACTCCTGGTCATGATCGTCCCGCTCGCCGACGGACATTACGTGCTGGCCACGACGCAGACCAAGGCCGCTTGGCACCGGATGGAGATGAAGCCCGCTGACATCGCACGCGAGGTCGACGCCCTGCGCGCACAGCTGGATCCAGCACGCTGGACATCAAGCCTCCCGCCCTTCAATCGCGCGCGGTCCCACCGCCTCTACCGGGCCGTCCTCGGGCCCCTGAAAGACCAGGTACGCAGCACGACGCGCATCCTGTTCCTCATCGACGGCCCGCTGCGCAGCCTGCCGATGGCAACACTGGTCACGCGCCCCGTGCTCGAATCCGAGCGGGCCGACAGCGCCCCCTCGATCCTGCGCGAGACCGCCTGGCTGATCCGCAGCCACACGATCACGACCTACCCCTCGCTCGCCAGCATCCTGTCCCTGAGACACAAGGAGCCCCCGCCACAGGACGCCCCCTGGAAACTGGTCGGCGTGGGCGCCCCCGTCACGCCGCCGGCGCTCAGTCTCGCCCCCCTGCTGCATGCACAGGCGGAACTCGATGCTCTGCGTCACCTCGGTGCAGCCACGATCCTGACAGGCAGGAATGCCACGCACGAAGCCCTGGGCGCACTCGACCTGGCGCACACACGCATCCTTGCCTTTGCAACCCACGCCTTGCCACCCGACAGGTCCCATCCGGCACCGGCGCTGATCCTCTCTGCAGACGCAGCCGACGACGCGCGGCTGGAGCCCTGGGAAATCGCCCGGCTGCAACTCGACCGCACCTTCGTGGTCCTCTCGGCCTGCAACACGGCAGGCAGCGGCGGCAGCGGCGCCGACATGCTGGCAGACGCCTTCTTGCGCGCAGGCGCTACTTCCCTGATGCATACACACTGGCAGGTCTTCGATCGGAACGCCGCCGGCATCGCCGCCGCGGCGATCAGCCAGTACCGCAGCGCGCCCGGGGACGGCCAGGCTTCAGCGCTGCGCAAGGCCATGCTGGCGACCCTGGCAGACCGCGCCCACCCCCTGAACGCCCATCCCGCCTCATGGGCGGCGTTCAGCATTGTGGGCGAAACAAGGGGGCAATAAAAAAGGGGAGCAGGTGGTGGCCTGCAAAAGTGTCCCCGAAGCTAGTTGAGCGGCTCGTGCGGCGCGCGTTTCGTCCGGCGCAGTTCCTGGATGGCCTGGCCAATCGACCACCAAAGACTGATGCCGCGCGAGTCGCCGCGCTTGATCATGGCCTGCTGGTGGCGCGTGGCTTCGCGCATCGCGCGATCCCCATGGCTGCGGATCATCAGCCACGCAGAGCGAATGACATCAGGATCCGGATCGATGAAGTTGTTTCTCTTTGGCATGAGCCGTCGCTTGTCAGTTAACGACCAACGTGATGCCTCGACAGGAATGAAAGAACCACTGACCGAGAGTGGAAGTTTGAAAAAAACTCCGCAACTGAGAGGGGACAGTTTCGACACGGAGTGGAATTCGCAGCGACTGCGACCGCTGCGTGCATGAATGGGCACCAAATTGCAGTCAGAAGTATGCCTCCGCGCGCCAGCACATCCTGACGACGAGCATGAACCAGAGACTCAAGCCGTGGGCCCGAATGAGCGATCAGGTGCTGTGGGTTTGCACCCACAACGTGAAAGCCGGCCGAAATATGTCCTCAACGACGCTTGTCGTATCCATAAGGGCCCTTGACGATACGGCACGCCTCGCAACACACTCTTGCCATTACGACGGTCAAGGGAACCCGGTGAAGATCCGGGGCTGCCCCCGCAACTGTAAGCAACGGTGCACCGGCCACGCATGCCACTGGTTCGATCGATCCGGGAAGGCGGCCCAGGTGAAGTGTTGTGAAGCCAGGAGACCTGCCGGCGTAGTCACCCCCTGAAGGCGCGGCGGGCGCCTGACGAGACGGATCCCTCCGGAGCGGTGACGTGGAGCAGGCTTGCCCGGTCGTGGGCGGGACTGATCACGCATGCGTCGGCAGGGAGCGGCGCGGGCACGACACGAACGGTCGGGGGACCATCATGAAGACTTCCACGCGCGCAACCTGCGCCGGAATCATCCTGTCAGCAACAATCACTGCACCGAGCCTCGGCGCAGACAGCATCGAAAAGATCGTCGTGACCGGCAATCGGATCGGCCAGACGACCGAGGATCGCCTCGGCACCGCCGTGACGATCATCAGCGAAGGCCAACTCGAGCAGAGGCAGACCGTCTATGTCTCCGACATCCTGCGCGACGTACCCGGCCTTGCCATATCAAGAACGGGCGGCCCCGGAGGCGCCACGCAGGTCCGCACGCGCGGCAGTGAAGGCAACCACACGCTTGTCCTGTTCGACGGCGCCGAGGTGAACGACCCCTTCCAGGGCGAGTTCGACTTCGCCGGCCTGCTCGCCGGCGACATCGCCCGCATCGAGGTCCTGCGCGGCAGCCAGAGCGCCCTCTACGGTTCCGACGCAATCGGCGGCGTGATCAATTTCATCCCGAAGCGCGGTGAGGGCCCGCTTTCCCTGGGCGCAGAGGCTGAAGGAGGCTCCTTCAGCACCGCGGCCGGCTCCCTGTCGGCTGCATGGGGCGACGACATCTTCGACGCCTATGCCAGCACATCCTACCGCGTCACCGATGGCAGCAACATCGCGCGTGTCGGCCACGAGAACGACGGCAGCATGGAGCGCAGCTGGTTTCTCAACACCGGCGTCAGGATAACACCCGATGTCGAACTGCGCGCTTTCCTGCGCAAGGTCCTGACACGCGCTGAAGGCGACCCGCAGGACTTCGCCGTCCTGTCGCCGACGCAGGGCCTCGCCATCGACGGCGACGAGGTCACGCGCACCGACAGCCTGTCAGGCAACGTTCAGCTCGAAGCCAGGGCGTTCGATGGCCTGCTGGAGACGAAGCTCGCATGGAACTTCATCGACGGCGCACGGTTCAACTACGCTGACGGCGCACCATCCTTCTTCTCCGATGGTCACCGCGACAAGCTCAGCGCTATCGCCGCCCTGAACCTCGCGACAGCGGGCATAACGCATCGCCTCACCGGCGCCATCGACTGGAAGAAGGAGAGCTATCGCAACGTCGCGATCGGCATTCCCTCGCCCCTGAACGACCTGCGCCAGCTTGAAAACACCGGACTGGTCGCCAGCTACGACATGGCCTGGCACAGCCTCGACGCCGGCATCGCCTTCCGCCATGACCGCAACGAGCGCTTCGCCGACGCGACCACATATCGCCTGCAGGCAAGCTACCGCCTCGGTGACACACGCCTGCGCGCGACCGCAGGCTCAGGCATCAAGAACCCCAACAATTTCGAGCTCTTCGGGTTCGACCCGACAAGCTTCATCGGCAACCCGTCACTGAAACCGGAGAAATCGATCGGCTGGGACATCGGCATCGACCACCACCTGATGGACCGGCAGGTCAAGCTGTCCGCAACCTGGTTCGAGGCAACGCTGGAGGACGAAATCTTCACGAGCTTCCTCCCGCCCCTTTTCATCGCAACGCCAGGCAACAGGACGACCGACAGCCACCGTCGGGGCCTCGAACTGGCAGCCGACGCAGCCCTCGATGCCTGGGCCCTGGCGGCCAGCTACACCTGGACGGACGCTGAAGAAGACGGGCGCAGCGAAATCCGTCGACCGGAACACGTGGCCGCCCTCAACGCCACCTACAGCTTCAGCAACGCCAGCCTCGGCCTGGGCGTGCGCTACAATGGCGAGCAGCAGGACAGCGAATTCATCTTCGCAACCCCCGAGGACACCGTTGCCCTCGACGCCTATGTCCTCGTGAACCTCTATGGCACGTACCGCCTGACGGACAACCTCGAGGCCTTCGCCCGCGTGGAAAACCTGCTCGATGAGCGCGACCAGGACGTATTTTCCTTCCGCGCCCCCGGCAGGTCGGCCTATGCTGGCGTCAGGATCAGGATGTAGCGGTTCGAAATGCTGGAAAACAAACTCAAGGCGGCGTGGTCCTCGGGCCGCGCCGTGACGAATGTCTGGGCGGGCATTCCCTCGTCCTACGCCACCGAGATCATCGCCCACCAGGGCTGGGACTCGATCACCGTCGATACGCAGCACGGCGCAATCGGCTATGCCGACATGGTCGCCATGCTGACAGCAATAGCAACCACGCGCACGACACCGCTCGTGCGCGTCGGCTGGAACGACCCCTCGCAGATCATGCGCGCCGCCGACGCGGGCGCCATGGGCGTGATCTGCCCAACAATCAACACAAGCGACGAGTGTGAGCGCTTTGTCGGCGCACTGCGCTATGCCCCGCGGGGCTATCGAAGCCTCGGACCCAATCGCGCCAGGTTCCTGTCCCCGGATTACGCAGTCCGCGCCAATTCAACGATCCTCGCCATCGCCCAGATCGAGACCGCCGCAGGCCTCGAACACGTCGAAGCCATCGCCGGGGTGGAAGGCCTCGACATGCTCTATATCGGCCCGTCGGACCTCGGCCTGTCGCTGGGCCGCGAGGGCCGCATGGATCAGACCGACCCCGTGGTAGCCAGGGCCATCGATCGCATCCTTGCCGTCGCAAAGGCAAACAGGCTCAGGGCAGGTATCTATTGCGTGTCACCCGATTATTCGAAGGCCATGCTCAACAAGGGTTTCGATCTTGTGACCGTAGCCTCCGACACCGGCCTCCTGGCACTGGGCAGCGAATTGCAGGCCCGCTTCACCCACAAGGATTAGTAGCCCGATGAGCGATCCCGTTCTTCTCGTGGACATCAGGGACGAAGTCGCCCTGGTGACCTTGAACCGCCCGCAGGCGATGAATGCGCTGTCGCGCGAGCTGCGCACCTCCATTACCGAGACCTTCAACCGCCTCAATGCCGACCCAGGCGTGCGCGCCGCCATCCTGACCGGAGCAGGCAAGGCCTTCTGCGCCGGCCTCGACCTGAAGGAGTTGGGCCAGGGTCGCGACAGCGTCTCATCCACGGTCGAGACGCAGGATCCGGTCACGTCCCTGAATGCATTCAACAAGCCGGTCATCGGCGCCATCAATGGCGTCGCCATCACGGGTGGTTTTGAACTGGCACTGGCCTGCGACATCCTCATCTGTTCGCCAAACGCACGCTTTGCCGACACGCATGGGCGCGTGGGTATCCTGCCGGGCTGGGGCCTCTCGCAGAAGCTATCCCGTACGATCGGGATCTATCGCGCCAAGGAGCTGTCGCTCACCGGCAACTTCATGGGCGCAAGCCAGGCACTCGACTGGGGCATGATCAACCGCATTGTGCCAGAAGAGGAATTAATTCCTGTATGCCGCAAGCTGGCTGCCGACATGCTGACACTCGTGCCCGCGTGCCTGCCGGCCTACAAGAAGATCATCGATGAAGGCTATGCGCAGGACTTCGGCACGGCACTGGAGACCGAGCGTCGTCTATCGGGCGCCGCCAACCGCGCCGTCCCAGCTGACGCGATCGAGGCACGCCGCGAGCAGGTCCGCGCCCGCGGCAAGCAGCAGCAGGAAACCTGAAGCCCCTCAGTCCATCAACTTCTGGGCAAGATAGACATAATGCCGGGCCCAGCGCTCGGCATTCAGGGCCGGATCGGCATCATTCGAATGCCCGCCCAGCGTATTCTCGAAATAGAGATAGGGCAGACCCAGCTCCGCCAGCCGGGCGGCATATTTGCGTGCATGTCCCGGGTGCACGCGATCATCCTCTGTGTTCGTCGTGACATAAGGCTCTGGATAAGACGTACCCGGACGAAGCTTCTGATAGGCCGAATAGGCCTCGATGAAACGCCTATCCCCGCTATCATCCGGATTTCCGTATTCCGCAACCCAGGAGGCACCTGCCGAGAGCTTGTGGTAGCGCAGCATGTCGATCAGGGGGCTCTCGACCACGACCGCGTTGAACAGGTCAGGGCGCTGCGTCATGGATACCGTCGTCAGGACCCCTCCATTTGACCGGCCATAGATCCCCAGGCGCCGGGGCGAGGTAACCTTGCGCGCGATCAGGTCCTCAGCCACGGCAGCAAAATCATCAAACGCCCGCTGCCTGTTCTCGCGCAGAGCCGACTTGTGCCATCGGGGCCCAAACTCGCCTCCGCCCCTGATATTGGCGATCACATAGGCCCCGCCCCGCTCAAGCCAGAGCTTGCCCATCTCGGGCAGATAGGCCGGCGGCTTCGAGATCTGGAACCCGCCATATCCGAACAATTGCGTCGGCGTGCTCCCATCCATGCGAGCCGATTTTGGAACAACGAGGAAATACGGAATGCGCGTCCCGTCCTTCGAGACAGCCCAGCTCTGCTCGACCCGATGCGTGCTGGCGTTGAAGCGTGGCGGCAGCGAGGCCACCAGGCGCGGGGCGCCGCCCTCCGCGTCCACCGACCACAGCCGCGTCGGCTCGAGAAAACTCTCAGACGACACGAAGACAAGCGACCCACTCTGTTGCGCGGCACGAACCGTCAGCGTCGAATTCGCAGGCATCGCCAGCCGCCGACCAGACCATCCATCCTCGCCGGGTCGATAGACCTCGATGGCCCCCTTCACCGCATCGAGCAGCTGCACCACCACCGCATCGCGCGTGGTCTGCACCCCGTCAATGCTCTGCAGGGCGCTGGGCTGCATCACGAGAGAAGCAGCCATGTCCGGCGCATCGGGCGCCTTGCGAAGACGGGCGAGATCGATCGCAACAAGCGCCCCTTGCCCGAACCCTCTCCAGGCATCCTGCACGGTCAGGATCATCTGTCCGCGAACAAAACCCCGCAGGGACGCCGAGGTAGGCAGCGCAAGTCTTACCGGCTGAGCCCCATCGATAAGCGACAGCTCGACATCGAAGAACCGGACACGCCGCTCGGCCACCAAGGCCGCCACGGAACTATCCTCCCGCCGCAGCACACGCGCCGAGACCATCGTGTCCTTGCGATCAGCCCGAAAGACGACACGGCCGTCCTCCGGCCTCTGCCCGCGCTTGACCTCGCGGATCACAGCGGCATAGCCAGACGTTGTCTCCTCGGTCGGGTCGAAGGCACGCGCGAGCAGGACCGTATTCGCATCCACCCAGTCGATGGACTGCTTGGCGCGCGACACGTTGAAGCCGTCCTTCAAGAACGTCCGCGCCTTCGTGTCGAATTCGCGGATCTCGATCGCATCGCCACCACCATCCGACAGGTTCACAAGGCAGAGCCTGTCATCCGGGGGAAGGCACTCCACCCCCTTCAGGAACCATCGCCGGCCCTCAGCCTTGGACAACGCGTCAAGGTCGAGGAGGACCGACCAGGACGGCTTCCCGGCCAGATAGGATGCGAGCGGGGCATGGCGCCAAACGCCCTGCGGATGACGCTCATCCTGCCAGAGATTGTCCACGCCCCCCGCCCTGAACGCAGGCATTGCAATGCGGTCCTTCGCGGTGAAGATCCGCAGCGCCTCACGCCGGTAGGTCTCATGGCGCGCATCGGCCGTCAGACGCTGGAGCGTGCGCGCGTTCTGGGCCTCCACCCACGACAACGCCACGCGGCCATGGGTATCCTCGAGCCACGCATGGGGATCGTTCGGCGGATTGCTCACGCGGGCCAGGGCCGGAAGGACGGCAAGAAAAGCAAAGAGAACCAGAATCTTGCGCATGAACACGTCCCGAACAAGCATGCGGCGAACCTTGCCCCGCCGCCTGGCACCGCGCAACTGCTCACGCCGCCTGCGCCATTTCCTTCTCATAGGCCTGCCCGGCCAGCCAATAGTGATAGGCCGCCCAGAGGTTCAGAAGCGACAGCGACAGCAGGGCATAACGCAGCGAATCTGTCCCGAACGAGGGCTTCAGCAGGTCGCTGAGAATGCCCACCGTCAGCGGCCCAAGCCCGAGCGCAATCAGGTTCAGGATGAAGAGCATGATCGCTGACGCCGTCGCACGCATGGCCAGGGGCGAGAGACTTTGTACCATGGCAAAGCTCGGACCAAGGTAGAAGGCCCCAAGCACGGTTGCCGGCAGATAGAAGACCAGTGCAAACATGAAGTCGTCAGTCAGGTAGAAGGCCACCACCAGCGGCGCAGCCAGCAGCTTTGCCAACGCAATGATCCAAGCCGTCCAGCGCCGGTCCTTGGCCGCCCAGCGATCAGCAAGCCAGCCACCGAGCAGCGCCCCGGCACCACCCAGCACGCCGACGATGGGACCGAGGATCAGGCCAATCTCCAGCCCTGAAATGCCATGGGTTCGCTTGAGGAACGACGCCGCGAACATGATACCGCCATATCCGATCAGGGCCGTCAGCGTGAGCCCGATGATCACATGTCGGCACGCCCTCGATTTCCAGATGAAGGCAAAGCCCTCGCGCATGCCCGAGATCGCCTCGCCAAGCGTTGGTGTCTTGACCGGCGCGTGCGCCCGGCCATCGGCCAGCCCGCGCTGCGGCTCATCGATCGTGAGCCAGATCAGCAGCGCAATCAGCAATCCCGGCAGGCCAGCGACGAAGAAAACCGGGCGCCAGCCCCAGACCTCGGCGAGCGGCGCCCCGATGAGAAACCCCAGCATGCCGCCGGCATAGACGCCAAGCGCATAGAACCCAAGCGCCCGTGATCGCTCATGCGGCGCGTAGAGGTCGGCGATGATGGAGTGCGATTGCGGCGAAGACCCAGCCTCGCCAATACCGACACCGATCCGCGCCAGGAGCAGCTGCACGTAATTCGTGGCCAGCCCGCAGAAGACAGTCATCACGCTCCAGACCGTGACTGCCATGGCGATGATGTTTCGTCGGTTCATCCTGTCCGAAAGAACAGCCAGAGGGATCCCGAGCGTGGCGTAGAAGACGGCAAAGGCAAATCCCGTCAGCAGTCCAAGCTGGGTGTCGGACAAGTCCAGGTCCAGCTTGATGTGCTCGGCCACCGCACCGATGATCGTGCGGTCGAGATAGCTCGACGTGTAGGCAATGGTCAGCAGGACCAGCACCCAGGTTCGCTTGCGTCGGACATCCTCAGGAAGCTCGATCCGCGGACTTGCCGCCGAAGCCGCACCAGAAACCTCAGCCATGGACCATGCTCCCCGCGTTTCGCAAGACAAGGGGTCACGATAGAGGTTCTGCAGGGACACGCAACCCGAACACGACAAGGGCGCGGAGGGAAAACCCGCCGCGCCCCTGAAACAGTCTGAGATGAAGAGCCTATTTCATCGCAGGCGCCGGAACCACCTCGACCGGCAGCTTCAGCTGGTCAAGCTGCGGCTTGACCACAGAGGCATCACCAACGATGACCCAGAGGATCTTGGACGGATCGAGCTTCGCGCGCGCAGCATTGTCGAGATCCGAGGCCTTCAGGGCCTGATACCGACCGGCGAGCGTCTCGAAGTAGTCGTCGGACCGCCCATAGCTGACGATGGTCTGAAGCCCGCCGAGCACAGCGCCCGAGGTCTCGAACCGGCCAGGCAGGCCGCGCACATTCCCGTTCACCGTGCGCTGCAGCTCCTCGCCCGTGACACCTTTGGCACCCAGGAAGGCCGTCAGGTCGGACAGGAGCTCCTTCACCGAATCGCCCGTGCGGTCGGACTGGACCGGAGCGGTGATGTTGAAGGGTGCGCTCTCAAGCGGGTTCAGCACAGCGCTGCGGACCCCATAGGACCAGCCCTTTGTCTCGCGCAGGTTCATGTTGATCCTCGACAGGAAACTGCCACCGAAGACCTCGTTGGCAGCCCGAAGGACGACCAGGTCATCCTTGCCCTTCGCATCGAGCAACTGCGCCCCGGTGATCACCGACTGGGGCGACTTCGGCCGATCGACGAGCACGATGCGCGACTTGCCCTTCGGCGAGGCGACAGCAAACGATTTGGCCATCAACGGCGCAGCGGGCGCCTTCCAGTCACCAAAGCTCTTCTCGAGCGCGGCAACCACCTGCGCCAGCGTCGCATCGCCCACCACGAAGAAACGCCCATTGTCAGGCCTGAGCCACTGGGCATGGAAGGCCGCCAGCTGGTCACGCGTCAGCGCCTGGACGACAGCCGCGTCTCCGGTGCCGGACGGGGGCACGCCATACGGATGGTCCTTGCCATAGAGCAACGGCCAGAGCGTGCGCGAGGCAATCGCGTTCGGATTATTGAGCTCCGACGCAATGCTCGCCAGCTGCTGCCCGCGCAGGCGCTCGACCTCGGAGGCATCGAACTTCGGATTGCGAACCACATCCGCGAACAGATCGAGCGAAGGCTGAAGATTGGTCGACAACGCGTTAACCGACACGGACGTGCGGTCAAGCGACCCGCCTGTCCCGATGAAGGCGCCAAGCCGCTCGCTCTCCTCGGCGATCTGAACGCTGTTGCGCGACAGCGTGCCTTCCGGCAGCAGCTGCAGCATCAACGACTGCGTCCCCAGTGCGTTCTTGGGATCGGCCGCAAAGCCCGCATCGAACTCCAGCGACACCTGTAGCACCGGAACGGACTTGCGTTGTGCGAACACCACTTCCATCCCGTTCGACAGCTTCGCACGCTCGATCGTCGGAAAGTCGAGCGGCGCAAGTGACCCCATCTCCGGGAACTTCGAACGGTCAATGGCCGCCAGAGGCGCCAGCAGCTCGTCACCCTTCGATGGATCCTTGTAGAACGAGGGACCCTGGACATCCGAAACCTTGAGGCCCGGATCGCCACCACGCTCGGCACCCGTCTCGGTGCGCTCACCCGGCTCGACCTTCAGGGCGTAAACGGGACGCGACAGCCACTTCCTGACGCTCGCCTTCACGCTGGCAGGCTTCAGCGCCCCCCAGCGCTCCAGGTCCTTCTTGTAGAAGCCGGGATCATTCGAGTAGAGCGCCCCTTCCGCGAGTGCCACTGCCTTGCCGCCAAACCCACCGACGGCTTCAAGACCGCGAATGGTCGCCGAGATGGCAACGGTCTTTGCACGCTCGAGCTCATCGTTCGAGGGACCTTCCTTGATGAACTGGGCGATCACCTCGTCAAGACGCTTTTCGACCAGCGCAGCGTCCACGCCGGGCTTCACGTCCGCGCTGATGCTCACGATGCTGGCCAGCTTGAACGGCTGCACATTCGCGGAAACACGGACGGCAATCTTCTCGTCGCGAACGAGCGTGTTGTCGAGCCGCGAGCTGGACAAGCCACCGAGCACAGTGCCCGCCGCCTGCAGCGCCACGGCGTCCTTGTCATTCAGCCCGGGTACAGCCCACATCCGGAAGATGCGGGTCGTTGCAACGCGATCCTTCATGACCTCGCTCTTGGGCGAAGCCAGCGTCGGCAGCGGAGCATCAACATTGCGCAACGGCGCACCGCGCTTGATCGACCCGAAATACTTATCAACCAGCGGCTTCGCCGTGGCTGCATCGATATCACCGGCCAGGACGAGCACCGCGTTGTTCGGCCCGTAATTGTCGATGAACCACTGCTTCACGTCGTCAAGCTTGGCATTCCCGATGTCTTCCATAGAGCCAATGGTCGAATGATGGTAGGGGTGCCCGGGGGGAAACAGGTTCTCCTGCTGCGCATAGCGGACAAGACCATAAGGCTGGTTATCACCCTGGCGCTTCTCGTTCTGCACGACGCCGATCTGGTTGGTGAGCTTCTCCTGCGTCACGGCACCGAGCAGATAGCCCATGCGATCGCTCTCGAGGAACAAGGCCAGCTCGATCGCGCCAGTCGGCACGTTCTGGAAATAATTGGTTCTGTCCAGCCACGTGGTGCCGTTGAAGTCAGTCGCACCTACCTGCTGGAGCGGCCCGAAATAATCACCAGGGGCGTTCTCCGAGCCGTTGAACATCAGATGCTCGAACAGATGCGCAAATCCGGTCTTGCCCTTCGGCTCGTGCTTCGACCCCACGCCATACCAGACCGACACGGCAACGATCGGTGCCTTGCGATCCGTATGCACGATCACGCGCAGTCCGTTGTCGAGCGTGAACTCGCTGTAGGGAATGTCGACGAGCTTCACGAGCTCGCTCACAGGGGCAGGCTTTGCAGCCAAAGCTGGCACTGCAGCTGTAACAGAGGCGGCCACGAACACGGCCGAAACCAGGAACTTTCGGAACATCAGGGGGTTTCCTTGTGGACAGGAAGGAAGCGAGGCGCGCAACTTAGCAGCGTTGGCAGGATTCTCAATCGCCACGCATCGTTAAGACAAGGGCTGACGCTGCGTGCATGGCCTGTTATTCTGCGCCCGCAGGGAGAAATTCACATGAAAGACTTCGCAGGTAAAATTGCCGTGATCACGGGCGGCGGCACAGGCATGGGCCGGGAGCTGGCAAAGCAGCTCGTCGCCGAGGGTTGCTCGGTCGCTATGTGTGACGTCTCGGCAGAGAACATGGCCGAAACGCAGCGGCAATGTCAGGCAGCCGCCCCTCAGGGGACACGCGTGATGACCTTCGTGGCCGATGTGGCTGACGAACCCCAGATCCTCGCATTCCGCAACGCCGTCGCACGCCAGCTCGACACCGACCACATCCACCTGCTGTTCAATAATGCCGGCATCGGTGGCGGTCCGAGCTTCATCAACTCGCCGCGGGACGAGTGGGAGAAGACCTTCAATGTCTGCTGGTACGGCGTCTACTACACGACGCGCGCCTTCATCGACATGATACTCAAGGCCTCCGAGGGCCACATCGTCAACACGTCCAGCGTCAACGGTTTCTGGGCTTCACTCGGGCCGACGCGCGCACATACGGCCTATCCAGCCGCCAAATTCGCCGTGAAGGGCTTCACCGAAGGTCTGATAAATGACCTGCGCCTGAATGCACCCCACGTGAAGTGCTCGCTTGTCATGCCCGGCCACATCGGCACATCGATCATGACGAACTCCCGCCGGATCCTGACAGGCCATGGCGCAGAGCAGATGACCGCAACCGAAATCGCCGATGCGCGCAAGGGCCTGAAAGCGATGGGCTTCCCCGCCGATGCGATGACCGATCTGCAGATCAGCCAGATGATCGCCGAGATGGGACGCCAGTTCGAGACCAATGCACCCACCACCGCCGCCGAGGCAGCCACCATCATCCTCAACGGCGTGCGCGACGAGAAGTGGCGCATCCTTGTGGGGGCCGACGCGCACACGATGGACCGTCTCGTGCGCAGCGCGCCTGAGGAAGCCTACGAGCAGAGCTTCATCGACAAGCTTCGCGCCGAAGGCCACTGGCGCGCTTTCTGACCCACACCACCATCAGGCCCGCGCGGCGATCGACAACACCGCGCGCAGGCCGCCCCCAGCCCTGTTCGACAGCTGCACATCGCCACCATGCGACCGCGCGATCGCGCGCGCCAGCGTGAGCCCCAGCCCATGCCCGGCAACCCCTGCAACGGCCAGCCGCTGGAAAGGCAGGAATACCTGTTCAAGCATCGCGTCCGGCAATCCAGCACCATCATCATCGACAATGACGAGCAGCATGTCCTGACGCAGCTGAACGCAGACACGGGCGGACCCCGCGTGCTTCACGGCATTCTCGATCAGGTTCCTGACCGCCCGCCGCAACTCGTCGGGCCGACACCATGAGCGGCAGTCGACCCCCGGAGCGAAAACGACGGGCTGGCCCAGATCGCCCAGGTCATCACACAAACCCGATACGAGGGCAGAGACATCAACCGCCCGCGCCGCCTCGTCGCTGATGCCACCCCGCACGGCCCGCAGCGCCGCCTCGGTCAGCGACTGGATCTCATCGATGCAGCCCGACAACGACTGGCGCAACGCTTCATCATCGATGAACTCGCTCTTCAGCCTGAGGGCCGTCAAGGGCGTGCGCAGGTCATGCCCGACGCTGGCAAGCACGATCTTCTGGCTATCCACGAGCGGCAGCAAGCGCTGCAGCATCCGGTTGAATTCATCCACCGCCTCGTGCAGCACCGCAGGGCCCGTAGCGCGCACCGGCTGCACGGCCTCGCCGTTCTGCACACTTTGGGCTGCAAGCACCAGGGCACTCAAGGGCCT
>JBEIFU010000030.1:0-16401 GCA_040382295.1 Alphaproteobacteria bacterium | reverse complement strand
TGGCGGACAGAGAGAGATTCGAACTCTCGATACCCTTTCAGGTATACACGCGTTCCAGGCGTGCGCCTTAAACCACTCGGCCATCTGTCCGTCTGACGGGTTGCAGGCCCATCCGGAGGCGGGACTATAGAGCGCGGGAATCTGGGAGCAAGATGAAAGTTCAGCCTGAAAGCCGCAGATTTCCAAGGTAAAGCAGGCCCTGACGCGAAGGAGAAGACCTTGAGCGCAAGGGCTGTCCTGACATATGCTGAAGCCCACTGCGTGGGGGCGCGTGTCAGATGGCTTTTTTCCGGTTTCTTGCTTTGATCCTGATTGTTCTCGGCCTGATGCTGCTGGGTGCTGATGTGGTGTCCATGCTGGAGAGCGGGCAGGAGCCCGCCCTGCGCTCCGTTGAAAATGTCTGGGGCCTCTTCACCGCGACCGGGATCGAGAGCTTCAAGGTGTGGTTTGCAGGTTTGGTTCCGGCCATCGTCATGGATGTCTTCAGCGCCCTGCTGGCACTGCCGGCATTTGCTGTCTTCGGCGTGATCGGCATCCTTCTCGCGGTCCTTTTCCGCGAGCGCGACGAGTTCGCCTGAACCCGTTCAGCTCCCGCTAGACGTTGAGCTCTCGGCGCGTCCTGTCGTCAAGCCGCCCGGTCTGCGGCAGGTCCTCATCCGTCTGGAACGCCCACAGCGCCGCCCGAAGCAGCTGATTGTAGATGCCATCGATCACGCCCTGATAGTAGCCGAGCGTGGTCAGCTTCTTCTGCGCAGCGAGAATGGCCGGGTTCGAGAGGCTTTCTTCATTCTCTGCGGGTGGCGGCGGCGTGGGTCGCGATGGTCGTGCAGGCGCGGGCTCCTGTGTATCTGGAACCGAGGCAAGGACGTGCTGCACCTTTTCCAGCCACTCGAACCGGTCTGTCAGCCCATTGACGCCGCCATTGATCCTGCGTGTCAGCCCGGCAAAGTCGCCGGCATCACAAGTGGGGTTGAGCTTCTTCCACGTCCAGAAGGCACAGGCGATCCGCACGGCATGGGAAGCGTCGCCAGCAAGATCGGGATTGTTCTCAAGATCAAGCCCTGCGATGCGTCCGACCTCGCGATAGGCGTCGCGCCCCGTCAGTTGGATGTAGCCACGGCCGCGATAGCGATAGCCGTCACCAGGGTTCACATTCCCCATGCGCCCACCATAGACGAAATTTGCGAGCTTCTCGGGGTTGCGCTCGTATTTTTTCGCGACGTCAAGCGTTGGAAATCGGCTGGGCCAGACCTTTGTCAGCCGCTCGGCCGAGTAGTTGAGGTTCTCCTCCTTCACGGTCAGTCCATTGGACTCATGTCCCAGCTGCGCGAGGAAATAATGCAGCCGATTGATGCCCTGCAGGATGCCCGACTCTTTCAGCGCCTGGGCGCCAGACGCGATGAAGGCAGTGATGTCGGCATCGACAGCCTTGGGGAAGATGGACTTCAACTGGGCCTTGGTGAGCATGGGAACTCCGCCGTGAGGGACGAATCAAACGCTGGCCGGGAGTTTAACTTACCTGATCACCATAACCCCCGCACCGATGCGACAGGCCGGGAATTCCCGCGTTCGCGCGGATGAGGCCTTCAGGTTTCGTGCAGGGCAATCGGTCGAAAGCGCCTCAATTACCGTCCATTTTCAGGGCGGCGATGAAGGCTTCTTGGGGAATCTCGACGCTGCCGAACTCCCGCATCTTCTTCTTGCCTTCCTTCTGCTTGTCCAGAAGCTTGCGCTTGCGCGAGATGTCGCCGCCATAGCACTTCGCGGTCACGTCCTTGCGCAGCGCGCGGATGGTTTCGCGCGCGATGACCTTGCCGCCGATCGCAGCCTGGATCGGGATTTGGAACAGGTGCTGCGGGATCAGGTCCTTCAGCTTCTCGCACATCGCGCGACCACGCATTTCGGCGCGCTGCCGGTTGACGATCATCGAGAGCGCGTCGACCGGCTCTGCATTGACGAGGATCGACATCTTCACGAGGTCACCCTCAAGGTAGCCCTCGATGTGATAATCGAAGCTGGCATAGCCGCGGCTGACCGATTTGAGCCGGTCATAGAAATCGAACACGACCTCGTTCAGGGGCAGGTCGTACTTCACCATGGCCCGGTTGCCGGCATAGGTCAGGTCCACCTGGCGACCGCGTCGGTCCTCGCACAGCTTCAGAACGGCTCCGAGATACTCGTCGGGAACCAGGATCGTCGCGCGGATCCACGGCTCCTCGATATGATCGATATGCACGACATCGGGCATATCCGCCGGATTGTGCAGTTCGACCATGGTGCCGTTCGTCATGAAGATCTTGTAGACCACCGACGGCGCCGTGGTGATCAGCGTGAGGTTGAACTCCCGCTCAAGGCGCTCGCGGATGATGTCGAGGTGCAGCAACCCCAGAAACCCGCAGCGAAAGCCAAAGCCGAGAGCGGCGGACGTTTCGGTCTCGTACGAGAAGCTCGCGTCATTCAGCGCCAGCTTCTGGATGGCCTCGCGCATTTCCTCGAAATCCGCCGCGTCCACAGGAAAGAGCCCGCAGAACACCACCTGCTGCGCCGGCTTGAAGCCGGGCAGGGGGCCATCGGTCGGCTTGCGCTCGTCGGTCAGCGTGTCACCGATCTTGGTGTCGGCAACCTGC
This sequence comes from Alphaproteobacteria bacterium, assembly GCA_040382295.1. Classification (GTDB taxonomy): domain Bacteria; phylum Pseudomonadota; class Alphaproteobacteria; order Micropepsales; family Micropepsaceae; genus SZUA-430. The sequence goes on along the minus strand of JBEIFU010000030.1, from coordinate 13,774 downwards.
TTGATGGCCGCAGTAAGGAACCCCACCTCGCCGGGTCCCAGTTTTTCGACCGTGACGCGCTTGGGGGTGAAAACGCCTAGGCGTTCGATCTCATAGACGGCATTGGTCGCCATCATGCGGAAGCGCTGCCCTCTTTTCACCTCTCCATCGACAACACGAAAGAGCACGACGACCCCGAGATAGGCATCGTACCAGCTGTCGATCAGCAACGCCTTGAGTGGCTTGGTGATATCGCCCTTCGGGGGCGGCAGGCGCGTGATGATCGCCTCCAGCACATCAGGAATGCCGAGGCCGGTCTTCGCGGAAATCAGGACGGCATCCGAGGCATCGATTCCGATGACATCCTCGATCTGCTGGCGGATGCGATCAGGCTCGGCAGCAGGCAGGTCGATCTTGTTGAGGATGGGAACGATCTCAAGTCCTGCATCAAACGCCTGGTAGACATTCGCAAGGGTCTGCGCCTCGACACCCTGGCTGGCGTCGACGACCAGCAATGCGCCCTCGCACGCCGCCAGGCACCGCGACACCTCATAGCCGAAATCAACATGGCCAGGCGTGTCCATCAGGTTCAGCACATACGACTTTCCATCCTTCGCCCGATAGTTCAGCCGGACGGTCTGCGCCTTGATCGTGATCCCGCGCTCCCGTTCGATATCCATCGAGTCCAGGATCTGCGACTTCATCTCACGGGCTTCCAGCGCCCCGCAATGCTCGATCAACCGGTCGGCAAGGGTCGACTTGCCGTGGTCGATATGGGCCACGATGGAAAAATTGCGAATGAGCGAAAGGTCTGTCATGGAGCGCGAGGAGATAGCCGCTCGCGCCCGCCCTGTCGAGCGGCAAAATGCCTTGGTTTCTGCAGGAAACCGGGCTTTCGCCGCCTTAATCTCGTTTGCCGTGCGCACCCGGCATTGGTTGCCGTAACAGAAGCCCCCTTATACCCTCAGTTCCCATGAGCCAAACCCCGATGCCGAAGAAGCAATCCCCTGCAGCCAGCCGCGCGAGAGCCACCGAAGCCGCAGGGGACTTGCGCGATCTCTGGCCCGGCCAGTCGGTGGAGCTGCTGAAGGCGCTGCACATCCTCACACGCGAGGGAAAGCTCAACGCCGACTCCCGGCGCAAGCTGAAACAGGTCCAGCATCTCGTCCAGCTGATCCGCCAGCCACTCGACCGCCTGATTGCAGGGCAGGAGGGCTTGAGACTCGCAGATCTGGGCGCCGGCAAGTCCTACCTGGGGTTCATCCTCTATGACCTTCTGTTCAGGGAGCTTCCATCCGCGTCAATCCTTTCCGTGGAAACGCGTGACGACCTGACCGCCCGTGCCCGCGAGCTTGCAGCCGCTGCTGGCTTCGAGCGCATGGAATTCTTGACCGCGGACATCTCGAGTGTCCGCATCGATGGCCGGATCGACATGGTGACGGCGCTTCATGCCTGCGACACGGCAACCGATGACGCCATCGCCTTTGCCTTGCGTCACGAGGCGAGGGTCATTGCGCTCGTGCCATGTTGCCAGGCCGAGATCGCACGCCAGCTCGAGGCGCAGTCGAAGCACGCGCTCCATCAATTGTGGCGCCACGCAACCCAGCGCCGTGAATTTGCAAGCAACCTCACGAATGTCATCCGCGGCCTGTTTCTCGAGGCACATGGGTACAAGGTGCGGGTGACCGAGCTGGTAGGCTGGGAGCACGCGATGAAGAACGAGGTGATCCTCGCCGAGCGGCACCAGCTCTCCAACCCCCAGGCCAAGTCCGAGCTTTTGGGGCTTCTCGACCGCATTCCGGCCCGTCCCCGCCTCGTGGAAGGCCTTGCGGATTAACCTGCTACTAACCGCGCCAATGCCGGAAGTGTGGGAATATTTACCGCTAAGGCGATAGGGTGAAGCGGCATTCACTTTGCCCACAGCCCGAGCCCCGCGTAAGCTGGGCGCCTCACGAGGAGCGATGAACGCAGAACCCGACAAGAAGCAGCCCGCGCCGAGGCCCAAGCCGCGCGCGAAGCGCGTAGCGGCGCAAAAGCCTGCGCCTGCGCGCCCGGGCTCAATCGAGGAAATCCTCCAGGGGCCGGCTGGCAAGTCGATCGCCGCCATATTTGATTTCGACGGCACGCTGATCGCCGGCTACTCGGCGCTTGATGTCGCACAAGCCCGCATCGTGCGGGGACAGGTCAGTTTTGCAGAGCTCACGGGCATGCTTGGCCTTGCGCTGCAGGGCCTCGCGGGGCGCGCCGACTTCAAGGATCTGATCGCCTTTCTTGGTCACCAGTGGAAAGGCCGGCAGGAAAACGATCTCATGAACGAGGGCGAGCGCCTCTTCCACGCGCGCATTCATGACCGCCTGTTTCCGGAAATGAAACGCCGCCTCGAGGCACATCGCGCCAGGGGGCACACGCTGGTTCTTGCCTCATCGGCCACCGCCTTCCAGGTCGAGCCTGCAGCACGTCACCTTGGGTTCGATCATGTCCTCTGCACCCGCTTCGAGACGCGTGACGGTCGCCTGACCGGAAAGCCCGCGGGCGCTTCAATGTGGGGTGAAGGCAAGGCAAGTGCCGTCAGGGCGCTTGCGAAGGGTTTGAATCTCGACCTGCGACGATCCTGGGCCTACGCCGATGGAAACGAGGAAGTCCCGCTCATGAAAAGCGTGGGCAATCCGCGGCCAGCCAATCCCCAGTCGGGGCTCGCCACGGTGGCCAGGGCACATAACTGGCCAACATTGAAGTTTGAGAGCAGGGGCGCTCCTCGGCCTGAAGTGGTCTTGCGCACAATGACTGCGCTCTCCGCCTTGGGACCATTGAGCATGCTCGCTGCAGCGACAGGCTTCATGAACAATGATGTCCGCGCCGCAGTCAACTTCATGACCCCTGCCTGGATGGACCTCATTCACTCCCTCGCCGGCGTGGAACTGAAAGTGGATGGCGAGGAGAACCTGTGGTCGCACAGGCCGGCTGTCTTCATCTTCAACCACAAGACCAATTTCGACGCCCTCATCATGGGCAAGCTTCTGCGGACCGACTTTACCGGTGTCGCAAAGAAGGAGCTTGAGCGTCATCCCATTATGGGACCAGCCGGGCGCCTGATGAAGGTTGCCTTCATCGATCGCTCGGATGGAAGGAGGGCCGTGGAAACAATGAAGCCCATCATGCAGTTGGCGAAAGAGGGAATCTCGATTGCGATTGCACCTGAGGGCACTCGCGCCCGCACGCGCGAGCTCTTGCCATTCAAGAAGGGCGCGTTTCGCATCGCAATGGCTGCTGGCATCCCGATCGTACCCATCGTGATCCGGAACGCCGAGGACATCGGCTCACGCGATGCCTTCTTCATGCGACCTGGCGTCGTAGAGGTCACCGTTCTGCCACCGATTTCAGTCGCCGACTGGACGCTGGACGATCTCGACGAGCGCATTGATGCCGTCCGCGATCTTTTCGTGGAAACCCTCGCCGACTGGCCCGACGGAGGCCGCAAGCTGTTAGGATTGAAGAAGCGAAGAAGTTGAAGGCGACGTATCGGACGGCCGGCTTCGCATCCACGCCTGCAATTCGATCGTGTCGATCCGGCCCAGAACATCGCGCAGTCCCGCAGCAAACGCTGCGCGCCGATCGCGCACATCATCGCTCGGCTCGAGAAGTTTTTGATTCTTCGCCAGTTGCAGCCCCGTCTGGAACAGATGTTTTGAAACAGACTCGGCACTCTGGATTTTGCGTTGCAGCATGTACTGCCGTGCGACATCGCCGCACGCTGCAAGGAACCTTTTTTCGTCGAAGGCCGCACCCGGATCATTCGCCTCGAGCGTGTCTGCAACCACAACATAGGCTTCGAAGAACGAGCGCAGCACGCCTGGCGATGTGATGGGCCGAAGGGTGCCGATCAACGCGCGGACTGGCTCCTCGCCACTCTCAAGGGACTTTCTCCAATCCGCCGCCTGAATCGCGAGTTCACGCGTGATGCTCGCGCTGAACTCTCCCTTCTCCTTGAAGAAGAATTCGAACTTCAGCAGGTCGCGCAGCCGCAGCGCTTCGTCGTGGAAGGAAGCCTCACGCTCAGTCGGCTCCCTCACGGCCTTCAGCAGCGCCAGCTCGATGATGGCATCATTCACGAAGAAATGGATGATGGTGTTTCTGTAGAAGGCTGCAGCCAGATATTGGTCGGGTCCGATACTGTAGACCGCCTTCAAGCCGCCACGATGGATGGCAACGACATTGTGCCTGGCGAGGGCTTCAAGGATACGGCGAACGGCTTCAGGATCACCGAGCCTCGCGCTTGGCGCGATGGGAAGGCGACGAGTAATGGCAAGCGAGAGATACTCGTCAAGCTCGCGGTGGATCTCTTCCAGCGTTAACGCCCGCCCGCGATGGGACAGCAGTACCAGCGCCGCAAGGGAAGTGCCGGTGATCGGGGTAACCTCATTGATCCGCGTTGAGACTTCAAAGGCGACCTTTTGCACGGGCAGTGTTTCTTCGTCACCATCCGACCTGCCGCCATCGGGTGGTCCCAGCATCTCACGCAACGAAACCGGCTCCGCGATCCGGAAATAGATGCGACCGAAAGGTTCGCGCTGCGCACGAAAGAACCGGACAAACCAGGCCAGGTTCTCGGCCTTCTTGGAGCCACCCTTCGCTTCGGCAGCAAACTCGCTGACTTCGTGTAGCTGATCATAGGCAATCGAGATGGGCATGAGCACCAGGTCTTCGACCCGGCCCTCGCGATAGGCCGACACAAGATAGGTCAGAAGCCCCAGCTTCGGCGGCAGCAGCTTGCCCGTGCGTGAGCGGCCACCCTCTATGTACCACTCGAGGCTGAAGCGCTTCTCGGCAAGGTAACCCAGATACTCGCGCAGGACGAACTTGTAGACAGGATTGCTCTTGGCATCCCGTCGAATGAACACGCGCCCCGCCTTGCGGGCGATCGACCCCATCGGCCAGAAAGCCAGATTGATACCGCCAAAGGTCGTAGGCACGGCAAGCCGGTTATCGGCAAAGGCCACCGACGTGACAGCTGAGTCCAGGTTAGACTTGTGGCTGGGAAGGATGATTCCGGGCGCGCGCTCCAGCGCCTCGCGGGTTCGTTCGATCTGCGCTTGGTCGTAGTCGATCTGCGCACCATAGCCACGCGAAAAAAGCCCGCGCGCCAGTTGCATCATCACGTCGATGGCAAACGGACTGTGGGCGGTGCGAAGTTCCTGGAGGTAGCCCAGCGCCTCCTGATGTACCGAGCCTTCGCTGCGATTGAGGCGCGTCGCGAGTTCGCCAACCCCATCCCGGAACCGCTTGGACGCTGCGATCTGCTCGCGCACCAGTTTTGGCATCTTGTAGCGACGCCCGATGAGGCGGTACTCCGCGCGCTCGAGGGCAAGCTGGGCCTGGCGTTGCACGAAGCCTGCGAACCCCTCTGGGTCGCTCAGATCGGCATCACCCGCTGCCCTCGCACGAGCATTAAGGCTAGCAATCGTCGCCGACTGCGCGGCTACGATCCGACAGCGCTCGGGCTCTGTCTGGAGGATCCGCTGTTGCATTTTCTCGCGCGGCTTTCGGGGATCGCGCCACAACAGCAGGTCCGACAGGCGTGCAATGCGCTCACCCTGATGCTCGCGCGGCAGCCAGGCGACGCGGACAGGCGCGAGCACGCATGCCTCATCTCCGAGGAAGGCTGGGAGTTGCGCGGCGAGCGTCTTGATGTCGTCGCCCCGGGGAAGGGTAATGAGATTGACCTGGGCGCTGCCCGTTGCCCCGGGCCGCGATTGCGCAACCCAGCGCTCGATGAACTGTCGCTCTGTCAGGGTGCGGCTCTCGACCAGAAACACGATACGTGTTCCGGGTTCCGCCGGCCACGAGGGCCACGGCGCACCAGTTACATTCGAGGGGACGGCTTGATTCATCCCGGGTCTGCTTCCGAGCCAGCAGCCCGCTTCAGCAAGCCGCGAAAGGCCTCTTGTGCGGTTCGGCCTTCATTGATGACACCGTTCACTTCCGATGCGATGGGCATCTCGACGCCATGCGCTTCGCCAAGCTGCAGCACCGTCTTGGCCGACTTCACGCCCTCGGCCACTTGTCGCATGCCAGCAAGGATGTCCGCAATCTTGCGACCTTTGCCCAACTCGAAACCGACGGTCCTGTTGCGGCTCTGAGGACTGGTGCAGGTTGCGATGAGATCACCAACACCCGCAAGGCCCGCGAAGGTCTCCGGGCGGCCACCCATCGCGACGCCCAGCCGCGTAATCTCATTCAGCGCCCTCGATATGACAGCCGAGCGTGTATTCTCGCCAGCGCCAGCCCCGTCGCCCATCCCCGCCGCGATCGCCATCACGTTCTTCAAGGCCCCACCCAGCTCGCATCCGGCAACATCGGTATTCGTGTAGACGCGGAATAGCCCCGTCTTGAAGATCGCCTGCAATTCCTGGACGATGACCTCGTCCTCCATGGCAATCACGCTGGCCGCCGCGTAGCCAGCCATGACTTCTCGGGCAAGGTTGGGCCCGGAAAGAACACCAGCCGGATGACCCGGCAACTCTTGCTCGATGACTTGTGTCATCCGCAACCCAGAGCCAGGCTCAAGACCTTTGGAGAGGCTGATCAGGGGTACCCAGGCGCGGATATGTCGACCCACTTCCCGGGCGGTGTCTCGCATGGCCTGCGATGGTACGCCCATGATCACCACATCCGCGTCACGGACGGCTTCCTCGATCGAGGTCGTCGCCCTCAGGCTTTGCGTGAGACGCGCACCAGGGAGGTAGCGCTCGTTGCTATGCTTTTCGTTGACTTCATCAACAGTATCGCCAGCCCGCGCCCAAAGAACGGCAGGGACATTGCGCGCCACCAGCGAGGCCACGGTCGTACCCCACGAGCCGCCACCCAGTATTGCAGCCTTGATCCTCATGAGCGCCAGTATGGGCACTCATGCCGGCCGACCGCAAGGGTCGCCTGTCGTTTTCCAGTCCCGATTGGCCGGGAGCTCACGACAGCGCCTTGGCCAGCAGCGGCAAGCTCACATCCATGCGATAGTCTATGGATGAATGAGTGTCGGGGAATTCCTCATAGGTGTGGGCAATCCCCTGGCGCAAAAGCAAGCGGTGCAACCTCCGCGCCCCATAGACCAGGTTGTACTGGTCGACATCTCCGCAATCGATGAGCAGCGCCTTCATCGTTGCAAGTCCGGGACCCAGCCGTTCCGCCATGACGACCGGGTCATGGGACATGAAGTTCGCCCAGCGCGCCGGAATGACCTCGCACGTCTCCGGATCCACCGGCAGTCTGATCCCCATATAGGCCGAAGGGTCGGGGTCATAGGTCGCACACATCGCCAGCATCATCAGCACATGCACATCTGCATCTGCCGTCTTCTTTTTGGCGCGGAAGGCTTCGAGCCACGCTTGGATATCATTCTTGTGAGGCGCAAGGGCCCTCAGGACTCGCGGGAACTCCGGCAGGTACACATGCTCGAAACCCATGTCCCCGGAATGGCAGGCGGCTGCGCTCCAGAAGTTGGGGTAGAGCATCGCATGGACGATGGCGCCATAGCCGCCCGAACTCTTCCCGAAAATGCCGCGCCGTCCGAAGCCACCACAGCCAAGCGCGCGTTCCACCTCTGGAACGGCCTCCTCAAGCAGAAAGTCGGCCCAGCGCCCCATGGCCGCAGAGTTGATGTACTGGTTGCCACCAAGCGCCGTGAAGCAGTCAGGAAAAGCAACGACCACCGGCGGCATGGCTCCGCTTCCGATCAGGCGATCAAGCCGCTCGGGTAAATTCTCACCGAAGTTCTTCCAGTTGGTATGCGCAAGCCCGCCCGCGGTGAAGCCAACGACATCGACGAGCAGGGGCAATCCCCGGCCATCATGACCTTGAGGGACGTAAACATCGATGGCGCGCTGCGTCGGGTCGCCAAGCAGGTTCCCCTCGAGGACACGGCTTTCGACACCAAGCCGGGTCACACGCCCCGGGGCATGCGCAGGAGGTTTTCTCATCAGGTGTTCCCTCTCGACCCGTCGCGATTGAGCCACGCAAGGAGCCTGACATAAAGCGCAATCATCTCTGCCATGGTCATCTGCCTTGATCGTTAACGGGTCGTAAACTGCACCCATGGCAACAGATGCCATGAGCAGAGAGAAGCGCAGATTTTGGAGCCTGACGGCCCCGGTCGCCGCAACCCTGGCCCTGCTGGTCGGGGCGCTGCCGTTGGTCCAGAAGGTCTGGGCCGATCCGTCCCCTGTCGTCACATCGCCGGGTCCGGAACAAAGACCCTACACGACGACCATCGAGGTTGCAGAGGACGGCAACGGAATCCGCGCCGCCGTCGCGGCTGCATCCCTGCTTGTCTCTCTGGAGCAAGACCCCGTTGACAGCCCGGCAACCCTGCTGCGTCGTGCGCGCGAGGACGAGCAGCGCATCACCCGCGCTCTTCTCGCACTCGGCTATTTCTCCGCAAGGGTTCTGACCAGCGTCAACGGCGTGTTGTCCGGGGATGCAGATGCCGAGGATGAGTTGTCAGCAGTCCCGCAGCCAGAAAAACTGGCAGCGGTCATCCAGGTCATCCCGGGACGCCTCTTTGTGCTGGGAGACGTCAGCATTCAGACCAGGGGCGGGGGCGCGTCAGTTTCTCACGCAACCCTCACGATGGATGCCATCGGCCTGAGGCCCGGAGATCCGGCCATCTCTGCAAACATAGTTGCAGCAAATGGGCGAGCAATCGAAATTCTGCGCGAACAAGGCTTTGCTTTTGCCAGACTTGAAAGCCGGCAGGCAACGGCTGACCACGCGACAGCCAAGCTCGACCTGGCCTTGCAGTATGATCCTGGCCAGATGGCCCGAATGGGGCCCGTCACCATCGATGGTGCGGAGAAAGTGAACCCGGCATTCGTCGCTGGGCTCGCGCCATTCACGCCGGGTGATCCGTTCACCAGCTCCCGGCTTAAGGACTTCAAGGACACATTAGAACGGCTGAACGTCTTTGATTCCGTTGTGATCAGCGAGGCAAGTACCCTGGACGAGGAACTGCACCTGCCGCTAACAGTCACTGTCCATGAAAGACCACGCCGAGCCGTTGGCGTGGCGGCAAGCTGGTCAACGCGCGAAGGCGCAGCACTGTCGAGCTATTGGGAACATCGCAACCTGCTTGGCGAGGCTGAGCGTCTGCGCATCGAGGCATCGTCATCGCGTCTCTTTCTCAACGCTGTAGAAGACTATGAGTACGTCTTGCGCACCTCGCTCACGCTACCAGCCTGGCCTGAACGTCGTGATGACGTGCGGTTCAGCATCAACCTCAAGCGCGAACGACCCGATGCCTACGCACGCAACGCTGTCGAACTGGGTGTTGGCTGGACGCGCCTGTTCGACAAGTCTCTGCGACTCGAGGCAGGTCTCCTTGTTGCACAAGCCCGCGAAGAGGACATTTTCGGGACGCAGGACCGCACGACGCTCAGTCTGCCCGTCGCACTCCTGTACGACACGCGCAACGACCCGCTGGAGCCGGTCGTAGGCTTTAGGGCCAGCGCCGAGTTGCGCCCGCTGCTCGACCTGCGCAGGGCGGAAACGGCTGCCGCACGCCTGCTGTTGCAGGGCGCAGCGTACACAAGGCTGGACACTGACGCGCGCACGGTTCTGGCAGGACGCATATCCGCAGGCCTATCGCTGGGCGCCGACGTCGGCGACCTTCCAGCTGACCTGCGTTTCTTTGCAGGCGGCGGCGGTTCGGTTCGAGGCTATGCGTTCCAGGGCCTGGGACCGCGCGACCCGCAGGATCGTATCATCGGCGGGGCCAGTCTCGCGGAGGCCTCCGTAGAGCTGCGCCATTGGGTATGGGACGATATCGGCGCGGCCGCCTTTGTCGACACGGGTGCGGCATTTGCGGCAGAAATCCCAGACTTCAGTAATCTGGGCACGGGGGCTGGGGTCGGTATTCGCTACAGAACGCCCATCGGACCACTCAGGCTTGATGTCGCCATTCCCCTTGACCCGCGCGCCTCGGACCCTGATTTTTCCGTGTACGTAGGATTGGGTCAGGCTTTCTAGACAATGAAGATCCGCAGGCTGTTTCGTATCACGGCGTGGGCTGCAGCAGCTGCGGCAACGCTTGTTGCATGCGTGTGGCTGCTGCTGCAGACGTCAATGGCAAGAAGCCTCATTGCTGACGCCATCTCAAGCGCGGCATCGTCAGCGGACACGCGCGTGCAGATCGAGGGGCTCGACGGGTGGCTGCCGGGCTCACCACGCATCAGAAAGATTGTCCTGTCCGATAAGCAGGGCGCTTGGCTGATCCTCGATGAACTGTCTCTCGACTGGAGGCCGGTGGCACTCCTCTGGGGGACTGTCGACATCACAGAGGTGTCAGTGTCGCAGGTAACCTGGCTGCGAATGCCCTCTGCAAGTGGACAGAGCCAAGACAGTGGTGAAACAACGATGATGCCACTGCGGCTCGCACGGATGAGAGTCGATGCACTTGCCATCGAAAAGCCGGTGGCAGGCGTGGAGGCACGACTGGCACTGGGCATGCACCTCGACGTGCGCGACCTCGCGGAACGAGCAACGTTCGGGCTGCAGCTCGAACAGCAGCGTGGGAAAGCGCGGATCGACGGTGAATTCGACTGGAACCCGGGCGCGAGTGATCTTCGGGCAGTGCTGGACATCACCGACGAGCCCGGCGGCATCCTGCCACGCCTGATGGGGCTGCCCACAGATGCGCCGCTGCGCATAAGGCTTGTCTCCAGCGGTCCGCTGGATAACTGGAGAGCGTCCCTCGACGCTGACATTGGCCAGCACGGAAGTGCGAACGGCACAGCCACCCTGCAGCGGCGGCAGCAGTGGCTCAATCTGAAGACGAGTGTCTCCGCCGCGATCGGCACGATCGGCCCGAAGGATTTGCAGCCGCATTTGAAGGGCGCCTGGAGCTTCGCTGCACACGCTGCGCGTAGCGACGCGGGTGCGCTGCGTCTTGACAGCATGAAGTTGACCGCGCCGACACTCGAACTCGATGCCAGGCTCGAGGGTGAGGATCTGCGTTCCCCACTGCGCGTGGAAGCACGGAGTACTGCACTCGCAGGCGGGCCCGTCTCGATTCAGGCAAAGCTGAAGCCTGCAAGCGACTGGTCCGATCCCGGAAGCAGTCTTACCTTCAAGGGCACGGCCATTCATATGCTCGGGCAAGCCGCTTTCGAGGGCGCCTTGACCCCCGAGTTGCTGACCACCGGTCTTGAAGTGCTCAAGTCCGATTTGGCGGCCGCAGGGCTCGCAGCAGGCAGCTTTTCCCTGAAAGCACAGATGGCAGCTTCCCGCAAATCTAGGCACGTATCGGTCGAAGGTCGGGTAACGCTGACAGACCTCAAGGTGGGAGATGACGTCATCGACGGCATTCTTGGCGGAAGTGCAGATCTGGCTTTCGCGTTTAGGCGCGACGCTTCTGGCCGCGTCCTGCCTGCGGAAGTGGGGATGAAGGCGCGAGAGCTCGCCCTAGAGGCAAAAGTGTCCAAGCTCGACACAACGCCGGAGCTTGTAGTCACGGGCACACTGGCGGCGAAGCCTCTTGCATTCAACGCCCGGATTGAGACCCTGCCTGACCGTGCCATACGGTGGCACGCGGCGAGGCTATCGATTGGAGAAGTCGCGCTCTCAGGCGATGTGACACAGTTGCCGTCATCTTCACTCGTCGGCACGTTGCTGCTGGATGCAGGCAACATGGCGGCCATCTCCCGCTTCATCGATGCCGAGCTCGACGGCCCCGCTCGGGGCAAGATCGATCTTGTGGAGCGGGCAGGCAAGCAGGAGGCCTTGCTGTCACTTGCTTCCCCGAGGCTGCGTATCGACACGACAAGCTTCGACGCGCTTGAGCTGAAGGGACGGATTGCTGAGCCTTTCAGGAAACTCAGGCTGGAAGTCGAAGCCAAGGCGCAAAAGGTTGATGCAGGGGGCTTTCCGGTAGAGCGCCTCGCCGCATCGGGAAAGGGGCAGCTGGAAGCGCTCGACGTTGTGGCGACAGGCAACCATCGCCAAGGCAAGCTCAGCGCGAGAGGTCGCCTCAAGGTCGACCGGTCGCCAACCAAGGTCGCGCTGTCTGCATTTCTGCTGGCGCGCGATGGCCGCGAGCTGCGCCTCTCGGCACCCGCGACCATCACGATTGCGCGCGGCCGTACGGAAATTCCAGGCATTCGCCTTCAGGCCGGCAACGGTGCGCTTGTCGTGAGCGGTCACGCGGGTCGCGAGCTCGACCTCGCGGTCGAGTCACGTGCCTTCCCGCTCTGGGCACTGGGGCTCGTCGCCGAGCCCCTGCCAGCATCAGGCATGGTGACGGGGAAGATCTTGCTGAAAGGTCCGCGCGCATTGCCGCGGTCCGAATACAGTCTGACGATTGCGGGCTTGAGGCCGCTGGATCAGGAAAGCAGCGCCTTCCGCAACATTTCCCTGACTGCAGCGGGAATCGCTGATCGGGCAGGTGCCAGCATCGACGGGGCCCTGTCAGGTCAGGGCGGTGCACGCTTGAAGGTCAAGGGCAGGTTCCCCTTTGAGGAACAAGGTCCCATCAGCCTCGACATCGCCGGCGAGCTCGACCTGTCGATTGCCAATGTCTGGCTCGCGGCTGCCGGCGAACGCGCCGGTGGACGCGTGTCGATATCGGCGCGCCTGGCTGGCACCACGAAGGCGCCCACCATTCGTGGCACCGGGACCATCATGGGCGGTTCTTTCCGCAGCGCCACGACGGGGTTCGAGCTCCGCGGGATCGAGGCACAACTGGAGGGGTCCGAGCAGCGCCTTGTTCTGTCTCGACTGCAAGCGCAAACACCGGATGGCGGAAACGTATCGGCCGAAGGAACGCTCCAGCTGGATCGTGCAGCCAACTATCCGATCAATGTCTCTGCTAGAGTGTCGGAGGCAAGGCTTGTATCGACGCCACTGACAACGCTGAAGGCAAGTGCCGACCTTCGAATGTCCGGCAGCCTTTTGGGCAGCCCCCTCATCAGCGGCGCCGTTGACATTCGCCGCTGGGACATTCGCATACCCGAGCGCCTGGCGCGGCCTCTTGTGCCGATCAAGGTCACGCACCGCAATGCACCCGAATGGATGGGGAAGGAGGAGCACGACGATGTGGCAGCTCAGGCAAGCACCTTCCGCTTGCTGCTCGATGTATCGGTCCGGGCGCCTCGAGAGGTCTTCGTAAGAGGGCAGGGTGTGGACGCGGAATTTGGAGGCCAAGCGGTTCTTGCAGGCAGCACCGATGATCCCGTTGTTCGGGGGCAGTTTGATTTGAGGCGTGGCACTGTGACCATTCTCAGTCAGCGCATCACGTTGTCCCGGGGCAGCATCCAGTTCCTCGGTGCCACAGACCCGGTTCTCGATATCGTTGGAGGTGTGACGAAAAATGGCGTGTCGGCGAATGTCTCGGTCAAGGGAAGAGCCAGCGATCCGCGGATTGCGCTCACCTCCGCACCAGTTCTGCCTCAGGACGAAATATTGTCCCGGCTGCTCTTTTCCAAGCGCACGACCCAGCTGTCGCCATTCGAAGCGGCCCAGTTGGCCCAGGTCGTGGGGCGCTGGACAGGGCTCGATACGGGTCCCGATATCCTCGAGCGCCTCCGAAACGTGATCGGGGTCGATGCGCTGAGCGCCACAACCGACGAGGAAGGCAAAACCTCGGTCTCGGCTGGAGCCTATCTGGGCCCGGGCGTCTACCTGGGAGTAAGCGAAGCCGCGGGCGGCTCCGCAACCATCGATCTAGACCTGACCGACAACATCAAACTGCGCGGAGAAGCGAGCCCCACCGACACCAAGGTTGGAGTGGCGGCGGAGTGGGAGTACTGAATGA
>JBEIFU010000029.1:0-16495 GCA_040382295.1 Alphaproteobacteria bacterium | reverse complement strand
TCGACGTCCTTCAGGCGCCGCTCGACGGCGCGCGTGCGAACACCCACTTCCTGTATTGAGTTCTGTGCGGTCTGCAGCTGCTTGGAGACCCTGTCCCAGGCATCGGCATAGCGCTTGAACTCGGCCTTGGCCTCGCCCAGGACACGCCACACTTCGCTGGACCGCTTCTGGATGGCCAGGGTCCGGAAGCCAAGTTGCAAACTGTTCAGGAGTGCGGTCAGCGTCGAGGGACCTGCGATGGTCACGCGATGCTGCGCCTGCAATCGCTCGGCGAGGCCCGGCACACGCATGGCCTCCGCGAAGAGGCCCTCGGTCGGGACATACATCACGGCGAAGTTGGTGGTGTGCGGCGGGCGGATGTACTTGGAGGCGATGCGCTTTGCTTCCGTCTCGAACACGGCCGCGAGTGCCTCTACCGCCTGCTTCACGCGGGCTGCGTCGCCCTGCTCCCAGGCCAGGACGAGACGTTCGTAGTCTTCCTTCGGAAACTTCGCATCGATGGGCAGCAAGATGTCTGCGCCTTCGGCCTGGCCAGGCATGCGAATGGCGAATTCAACCACTTCAGAGGACGCGGGATCCGGCCTTGCGTTGGTCTCGTACTGGCCGCGCGCCAGCACGTCCTCGAGGAGGGCGCCCAGCTGCATCTCGGCCCAGCCACCGCGATCCTTCACGTTGGACATCAGGCGCTTGAGGTCGCCAACACCTGTCGCAAGCGCCTGCATCTCGCCCAAGCCCTTGTGCACCAGCTCGAGGCGATCGGACACCTGCGAAAAGCTCTCGCCGAGGCGCCGGTCGAGCGTGCCCTGGAGCTTTTCCTCGACGGTTGCGCGCATGGCCTCGAGCCTGGTTTCGTTGTCGGCACGCAGCCGCTCGAGGCTTTCGGTGACCGAACGGCGCAAGGCGTCCTGGGTCTGGGTCGTTGCGTCGGACAGCGCCTTCACGTCGGCCTTGAGCATGTCGGCGAGGACGCCCATGGTCTTGCGGACCTCGTCGCGCAGTCCGTTGGAGAACTCGCCGGAGGTGCGCGAGAACTCCTCGAACTTCTTGTCCACCCCTGCCCGGTTCTCGGACAGCGTGACCTGGATTGTCTTGCCGAATTCGAGAATGTTCTGGCTCACCTCGCGCCGCAACTCGCGGCTGCTGTCCTCGACGTCGCGGCGGGAACGCTGTTCGCTGTCGCGCACCGATGCTTCCGTGCGCTCGGCAAGCGTGGCGAGGCGCTCGAAGCTGGGCTGGAGGTCGCGCGCAAGGCTTGCCTTGCCTGCCTGCAACAGCCTCACGGCCATGAAGGCAATCCCGCCCAGCGCCAGGAGGGTCAAAGCCAGGTTGAGCCAAAGCAACCATTCCAGCGACGCGGCAGCGTTTTCCATTCAGCTCCGTCCTTCCTCGTTTTCAGTGACGCGCCCCAGGGTGCCGGCGGGGAGCGACGGCGCCTGACGAGCATTCATCCGGGCTTCAGGCCTGGCGCCTGGACCGTGCGCGGATAAGCTTGAGTACTTCAGATGCGGCCGAAGGGATATTCGTGCCTGGTCCAAAGATTGCCGCGGCGCCTGCTGCCCGAAGCTGCTCGTAATCCTGCGCGGGGATCACACCGCCGACCACGATGAGGATCTCGGATGCGCCCTGCTTCTTCAACTCATCGCTCAAGGCCGGGACGAGCGTCTTGTGACCAGCGGCCTGGCTTGACACCCCGATCACGTGCACGTCGTTGTCGATGGCGTCACGCGCGACTTCGGCCGGGGTCTGAAACAGGGGGCCCACGTCGACGTCAAATCCCAGATCGGCGAAAGCCGTTGCGATCACTTTCGCACCTCGGTCGTGACCGTCCTGGCCCATCTTGGCGACCAGCATTCGGGGCCTGCGGCCTTCATCGCGCGTAAAGGCCTCGATCTCGCCACGGATGGCGTCGAAGCCGGCGTCACCTTCGTAAGCCGCGCCATAGACGCCGCTGATCGAGCGGATCTCGGCCCGGTGACGTCCGAAGACCGCTTCGAGCGCGTCGGAGATCTCGCCGACCGTCGCGCGCGCGCGGGCGGCTTCGACGGCGAGGGCAAGCAGGTTGGACGCGCCGCGCGCGCCCTCGGTCAGCGCCTTCAGGGCCTGGTCAACGCGTGCCTGGTCGCGGGTGCCCTTGATCTGCTGCAGGCGGGCTACCTGCTGGGCGCGCACCCGGTCGTTGTCGATGTCGCGGACCTCGACCTCGGGTTCGTTCTCAAGCCTGTACTTGTTCACGCCGACGATGACTTCCTCGGCGCGGTCCACGGCGGCCTGGCGCCGCGCGGCCGCTTCCTCGATGCGAAGCTTCGGCCAGCCGGAGGCCACCGCCTTGGTCATGCCGCCCATGGCCTCGACCTCGTCGATCAGCTTCTGGGCATGAACGTCCAGCGCGTGGGTCAAGGCTTCGACATAGTAGGAACCGCCGAGCGGATCGACCACGTGGGTCACCTTGGTTTCGGCCTGGAGGATGAGCTGGGTGTTGCGCGCGATGCGGGCCGAGGTCTCGGTCGGAAGCGCGATGGCCTCGTCGAAGGAATTGGTGTGAAGGGACTGCGTGCCACCGAGGACGGCTGCCATGGCCTCGTAGGCGGTGCGCACGATGTTGTTGAAGGGATCCTGCTCGGTCAGCGACACGCCCGAGGTCTGGCAATGCGTGCGAAGCATCAGCGATTCCGGCTTCTTCGCGCCGAGGTCCCTCATGATGCGGGCCCACATCTGGCGCGCTGCGCGGAGCTTTGCGATCTCCATGAAGAAGTTCATGCCGATGGCGAAGAAGAACGACAGGCGCGGGGCGAAATCGTCGATGTCGAGGCCCTTGGACTGGGCGGCCTTCACATAGGCAATGCCGTCGGCAAGCGTGAAGGCGAGCTCCTGGACTGCGGTCGCACCTGCTTCGTGCATGTGGTAGCCGGAGATCGAGATCGAGTTGAATTTCGGCATCTTCTCCGCCGTGTAGGCGATGATGTCGGCGATGATCCGCATCGAGGGATCGGGGGGATAGATGTAGGTGTTGCGGACCATGAACTCCTTGAGGATGTCGTTCTGGATCGTGCCCGACAGGAGGGCGGGCTTCACGCCCTGCTCCTCGGCCGCAACGATGTAATTGGCCATGATCGGGATGACGGCGCCGTTCATGGTCATTGAGACAGACATGCGGTCGAGTGGAATGCCATCGAACAGGATCTTCATGTCCTCGACGCTGTCGATGGCAACGCCCGCCTTGCCGACGTCGCCCAGCACCCGGGGGTGGTCACTGTCGTAACCGCGATGGGTGGCGAGGTCGAAGGCGACCGACAGGCCCATCTGGCCTGCGGCCAGGTTCTGGCGGTAGAAGGCATTCGAGTCCTCTGCCGTCGAGAAGCCAGCGTATTGGCGGATGGTCCATGGCCTTCCCGCGTACATCGTCGCCCGCACGCCGCGCGTGAAGGGTGACAGGCCGGGCATGGTGTTCTGGGACTGGATATGCTCGAGGTCGGCTGCGGTATAGAGGGCTTTCACCGGGATGCCCTCCGGCGTGGCCCAGGTGAGCGAATCCGCCGATTTTCCCTTGAGTTCGGACGCGGCGAGTTTCTGCCAGTCGGCCAGGCTGGCCTCGCGGGATACAGTCATGGGTTGTACGCCTTGTTGGGGTCGGCTTCGCGGAAAACGGGCCTTCAGTATTCGACCAAATGCAGCCGCGGTCAAATCTCGGGATGAAAATCGCGTTGGGGTTGTCGGCCCGGGGTGGCCCAACATCTTGGGCGTGAACGAAGAGGAACTTCTGCCTTGTGACCCCTTTGGACGACAAAGGTTCCTTCTTCGTTTTGTCGCTCTCCCGGAATTGTCCACAACTGCCATTGATGGCATTCACGCATTTTCCCTCGAATGGATTGCTCCGGGGACTGAGCTTTGTCGTCATGAAAGCTACAAAAAATCTGCATGGTCCGTGCACGGATGAGTTGCATTTTGGTTTTCGGGGACAGGACCACCCAATCCCGTTGCCGGGCATGTGAATTGGGTCACCACGTCCTGATTTTTCTACATATCGTGCGTGAACAAACCCGGAGTTTCTCCTCGTGGGCGATTCGGGCACTCTTCGTTCCCAAATTGATCCAAATGATCCCATTTTTCTCCACAGGGGGCGGTGGAAAGCGCGACCGACCGCTTGCAATGCCCCTCCGGAGCGAGGCAAGAGACCCTCCGAAGCTGGACACCCCGACATGACGATCCCCTATGGCCGCGTGACGGCCGTTCTTGGCCCGACCAATACCGGCAAGACCCATTACGCCATCGAGCGCATGGTTGCCCATCAAAGCGGCATGATTGGCCTGCCGCTTCGCCTGCTAGCCCGCGAGGTCTATGAGCGCGTTGCGGCGGTCAAGGGGCACCATTGCGTGGCGCTCATCACGGGGGAGGAAAAGATCGTCCCCAAGACGCCGACCCATTGGGTTGCGACGGTCGAGTCCATGCCGCTCGACGTCGGGGCAGAGTTCGTGGCAGTCGACGAGATCCAGCTCGCGCAGGATCCGGATCGGGGCCACGTTTTCACAGACAGGCTCCTGAACGCGCGCGGGCGGTCGGAGACGATGTTCCTGGGATCCGACACGATGCGCCCCCTGCTGCAGAAACTGCTGCCGGGGATCCAGTTCATCTCGCGGCCCCGGTTCTCGGATCTTGCCTACACGGGCGCGCGCAAGCTGACGCGCCTGCCCCGGCGTTCGGCCATTGTCGGCTTCTCTGCCGATGCCGTGTATTCGATCGCCGAACTGGTCCGGCGGCAGCGTGGCGGTGCTGCGGTCGTGATGGGTGCGCTGTCCCCGCGCACGCGCAATGCGCAAGTCGCGCTCTATCAGTCGGGGGATGTCGATTTCCTTGTCGCAACAGATGCGATCGGGATGGGCCTCAACATGGATATCGACCATGTTGCGTTCGCCGCCACCGATAAATTCGACGGCGCGGTTCGCCGCCCGCTGCGGGCCAATGAGCTGGGACAGATCGCCGGCCGTGCGGGCCGACACATGAATGACGGCACGTTCGGCGTGACGGCGGATGCCGAGCCGCTGGATGCGGACTTGGTCGAGGCCATTGAAAGCCATCGCTTCGATCCGGTGAAGGTGATCCAGTGGCGCAATACAAATCTGGATTTCTCGTCGCTTGCAGCCCTTGACCACAGCCTCGAGGCCTTGCCACCCACGCGAGGTCTCAGCCGGGCGCGGGCACAGGATGACCAACTGGTCCTGCGAATTCTTGCAGGCGACGCCCGCGTCAAGGACATCGCGTCCGGGCCTGCCGTCGTGCGGCAGCTCTGGCAGGTCTGCCAGATCCCCGACTTCCGCAAGGTCGCAGTGGAGGAACATGCCCAGCTGCTTGCAAACATCTTCGAGCACCTGATGAGCCACGAGGGGGTGCTGCCCGACGCGTGGCTTGAGGGACATGTTGCCCGCCTCGATACGATCGAGGGCGAGATCGATGCGATCGCCCAGCGGATTGCGCATATCCGAACCTGGACCTATGTCGCCAACCGCGCGCACTGGGTCCAGGATGCTGCCCACTGGCAGGAGCGCACCCGCGCCGTCGAGGATCGCCTGTCGGATGCGCTGCACGAGAAGCTGACCCAGCGCTTCGTTGATCGCCGCACGAGTGTGCTGATGCGCCGGCTGCGTGAGGACGAGGAATTCAACGCCACGGTCGAGGACGATGGCGAGGTGATGGTCGAGGGCGAGTATGTCGGCCGGCTGCAGGGCTTCTCCTTTGTCGCGGATCCACGCGCCATCGGCATCCATGGCAAGGCGCTGCGCTCGGCTGCGCTGAAGGGGCTGGCCGGCGAGATTGCTTCGCGTGCGCATGGCCTCGCCAACGCGCCGGATTCGGCCATCAGCGTGTCGGAACACGGGCGCTTGTGGTGGAATGGCAGCATCGTCGCGCGGTTGAGGAAAGGCCATGAACCGCTGAAGCCGCGCATCGAGCTGATGGCGGATGACCTCTTGTCGGGTCCTGCACGCGAACGCGCGACGGAGCGCCTGCAGGCGTGGGTCGCACACCACATCGCCAAGGTGCTGGCGCCGCTAGTGACGTTGCAGGGCGAACTCAACAAGGAGATGCCGACGGCGACGGACGTCGCTGGCGCAGAGGCGGTGCCCGAGGTTTCGGCGGGCGTGGCAAGTGAGGGAGATGAAACGGACGCGGAAGGCGATGACGAGGCCGTGGACGCGCCCGATACGGGTGCGGCTGCTCCGGCGACCGAGCAGACGCTCTTCGCCTCGCCCCTGCAGGGCGTTGCACGTGGCCTTGCTTTTCAGCTTCATGAGAACCTGGGATCGGCCCCGCGTCTTGCCGTCATCCGCGCCCTGAAGGCGGTCGCGCAGGAAGACCGCGCACCGCTGCGACGCCTGGGTGTGCGGTTTGGTGCCTTCTCCGTCTATCTGCCGGTGCTCGTGAAGCCGGCCGCTGCGCGGCTCAAGGCCCTGCTGTGGGCCGTGCATCAGGACATGACGGACATTCCACCGTCGCCTGCGGCGGGGCTGACCTCGCTTCTTGCCGATGCCTCGGTGCCGATGGGCTTTTACGAGGCGGCAGGCTATCGGGTGTGTGGGCCGCGTGCGGTGCGGATCGACATCCTTGAGCGTGTCGGCGACATCATCCGCAGCAAGGGCCAAGGCGGGAAGATGCCCGAGAGTTTCGCTGCAACGCCGGACCTGATGTCGGTGCTGGGGTGCGGCGAGGAGGATCTGGCGCAGATCCTGCGGGCGCTCGGGTTTCGCGAGACGCGTCAGAAGAACGAGGCCGGCGTGGAGGTGGTGCTGTGGCAGCAGCGCCAGCGCCGTGACGAGCGCCGGGGACGACCCAAGCCAGCCCGCGAGGCGCGTGGCGACGACAAGCGCCCGGAGCGCAAGGCACGCGACGAGCGTCCCGTGGGAGAGGCTAAACCAGGCAAGGGCCGCAGGGGTGGTGCGCCGGACGAGCGGTCACGCAAGGAGAGCCCTCGGGACACCCCGCCGCCGCGGCGAAAGGAAAAGCCCTTCGTCGTGGATCCGGATTCTCCTTTTGCAGCGCTCGCGCAGCTCAAGTTCAAGAAGTAGACCTTGTCGCGCATCGACAAATATCTCTGGCATGCGCGTTTCTTCAAAAGCCGGACACTGGCTGCGGAGGCGGTCTCGACCGGGCGCGTGCGCATCAATGGCGCGCATTGCACGAAGCCGGCAGCGGGGGTGAAGGCGGGTGATGTCCTGACCATCACCATGGGCAGCGCCGTTCGGCTCGTGAAGGTCGTGCAGTTCGGCGAGCGACGCGGGCCTGCGAGCGAAGCGCGGCTGCTCTACGAGGACCTGACCCCGCCCCCTAGCCCCCGCGCGGCGCCAGGCGAGGATCCTGCACCCAATCCCATGCGCAGGCCCACGCGTCGTGAACGCCGCGCGATCACGCTGCTCAAGGCGAAGCACTTCGAAGCCTGATGGCCGCACTGCAGCAAAGTGAGGGTTGTTGGCTGCGCTGCGAAGTGCTACGCGTTTCGACCCTCGAGCCTCAAAACCCCAGGAATTGCGGGCAAGCCTCATGACCTATGTCGTCACCGACTCCTGCATCAAGTGCAAGTTCATGGACTGCGTTGAAGTCTGTCCGGTCGACTGCTTCTACGAGGGCGAGAACATGCTGGTCATCCATCCGGATGAGTGCATCGACTGCGGGGTCTGCGAGCCGGAGTGCCCTGTCGATGCGATCAAGCCGGACACGGAACCCGGCCTCGAAAAGTGGCTCACGCTGAACAAGGATTACGCGGCCCAATGGCCGAACATCACGGTCAAGGGGGAGCCGCCAGCGGACGCGAAAGATTTCGAGAATGTGACGGGAAAGCTCGAGAAGTTCTTCAGCTCGAAGCCGGGGCAAGGCGGATAGTCGGGCTCCGCCAGGCGTTCATGCTGTTTTCGGCCGAGAAGCTCACTTTTCCCCATTTTGTGGTATTTGGCCGCAGAGATTCATGCGACAGGAACATTACGGCTTTGTGAGATTTTTGCGGAAATGGGCCATTTATTTCCGTACTCTCAACTTGGGTAAATGAGGTTAACCATCTGGTTCGGCTTTATTTTTCCCCCTTTTCGTGTTACATTTTCATCACTTGGTAACGCACGAAAGAAAGCTGGTAGTCGATACGACGACGTGGGGATTTGAAGGTCCATCCTTGTAAAGGCGCCTCGGTCGATGTGCATCCGGCTTGCTCCGGAATGGCAGCGACCTTGGTGATTGTCGGCTCCCAGCCGGCAAGCCCTCCGTCGTTTCGGCACGCAGGCGTCTGCGCGACGATACCGGGATGAGCGAGAAAGATACATTTATATGAGCACGAAAAAGCAGGCTGTCAAAGCGCCGGCGAAGGGCGCGAAGGCTGCGGTCAAGATTGCCAGCAAGCCGTCAGCTGCGAAGCCGACCCCGAAGAAGCCTGAACTGAAAGCTGTACCGAAGACGGAAGCCAAGGTGGCGCCCAAGGTCGACGCGAAGCCCGCCGCGAAAGTTGAGCTCAAGGCGGTCCCTACGGCCGCTGCGGCCAAGGTGGCTTCGGCTGTACCGGTGAAGGTCGCGCCGCCGGCGGCCGTCGTTGCCGCGAAGCCTCCGGTCGCGATCGTGCCCAAGCCCGAGAAGAAGAAGTCCGAGTTCCGCACCAATGACTGGGTTGTCTATCCTGCGCATGGTGTGGGGCGGATTGTCTCGGTGGTCGAGCAGGAAGTGGCAGGTATCAGGCTCGAGCTCTTCGTGATCAATTTCGACAAGGACAAGATGACCCTGCGCGTGCCCGTGGCGAAGGCGTCGGCGATCGGCATGCGCCGCCTGTCCTCGCCCGATGTCGTGGCCTCGGCGCTGCAGACGCTCAAGGGGCGTGCGCGCATCAAGCGCACGATGTGGAGCCGCCGCGCCCAGGAATACGAAGCCAAGATCAACTCGGGCGACCTGATCTCGATCGCCGAAGTCGTTCGCGACCTGCATCGTACCAGCGGCCAGCCCGAGCAGTCGTACTCCGAGCGCCAGCTCTACGAGGCGGCACTCGCGCGCATGGCCCGCGAAGTCGCGGCCGTGGAGCGCATCGACGAGGATGCAGCGGTGAAGCGCCTTGAGGTTGCGCTCCAGCGGGCAGCCTGACGGCCTCTGACGTCCCCTGATCCAAGAGCCCGGGCCATGACCAGCCCGGGCTTTTCCTTTGTCCGCTTTCGGGATGCGGCTTGACCTGCCCCTGCAATCGACAAATGATGCGCGCTCATGACCCCGTAGCTCAGCAGGATAGAGCGGCAGATTCCTAATCTGTAGGTCGGACGTTCGAATCGTCTCGGGGTCACCATTCCCTGCGCTCCCAACAGGTGCCCATGCGCGTCGGCCTTACCTACGATCTCAGGTCGGATTATCTCCGGCTGGGTTATTCCCTTGAAGAGACCGCCGAGTTC
The DNA here is from genome assembly GCA_040382295.1 of Alphaproteobacteria bacterium. Taxonomy (GTDB): domain Bacteria; phylum Pseudomonadota; class Alphaproteobacteria; order Micropepsales; family Micropepsaceae; genus SZUA-430. The sequence goes on along the minus strand of JBEIFU010000029.1, from coordinate 7,097 downwards.
GACAAGGAAGACACGATCGAGGGGCTCGCGCGCGCCATCGGGGCGCACGGCCATGCTGTCGATCGCATCGGCAATGTCCGCGCGCTTGTGGACCGGCTGTCGAAGGGCGATCGCTGGGATCTTGTCTTCAACATTGCCGAAGGCATGCACGGGATTGCGCGTGAGGCGCAGGTCCCTGCCCTCCTCGAGGCCTATGGCATTGCCTGCACCTTTGCCGATGCAGGCGTCCTGACCTTGTGCCTGCACAAGGGACACACCAAGGCCGTGCTGCAGGCCGCGGGCGTGCGGACGGCCCCTTTCGCCGTGATCGAACGCGAGGAAGACATTGGCAGGATCGACATGCCTTATCCGCTCTTCGTGAAACCTGTCGCGGAGGGTACCGGCAAAGGTGTCACGCCCCGCTCGATCGTGCGCGAGGCCTCGGATCTGGCACCGGCCGTGCGCGAGCTTCTGGCGCAGCATCGGCAACCTGTCCTTGTCGAGCCCTATCTGAACGGACGCGAGTTCACGGTGGGCCTGCTCGGGAGCGGCCCCTCGGCACGCACGGTGGGCGCAATGGAGGTTCACCTGGGGGCTGAGGCCGAACAGGGTTTGTATTCCTATTCGAACAAGGAAAACTGGGAAGGTCGCGTGACCTATTCCATCGCGACCGATGCGCTGGCGCGCGAGGCCGAAGCGGTCGCCCTGGCGGCGTGGCGCGCGCTGGGGTGCAGGGATGCTGGCCGGGCCGACCTGCGCGCTGGATCCGATGGACGCGTCTACTTCCTCGAGGTCAACCCGCTGGCCGGCATCAACGAGGCGATATCGGACTTGCCCATCATGTGGCGCATGCTGGGACGGAAGTACGAAGACCTCATCGGCATCATCCTTGATGAAGCCATGAGCCGCGTGACGCGCTGAGATCGCTGCGCCGCCGGAGCGGCAGCACCAGCGGCGAACCCTGGTGTTCGCTGATGAAGGCATCAACGCCGAACACGGACCGCAGGATGTCGCTCGAGAGGACATCGCGCGGCAGGCCTTCGGCTGCCAGCGTGCCTTCGGACATCACCGCGACGCGGTCGCAGTACCGCGCTGCAAGGGCGAGGTCATGAAGGACAACCAGGACCGTGGCGCCGGTCGCGGCCTCGGCCTTCAGTACTTCCATGGCATGGATCTGGTGCTGAGGATCGAGTTGGGCAAAAGGCTCGTCGGCGAGGATCACGCGGGCGCCCGTGGCCAGGGCGCGGGCCAGCAGCACACGTGCCCGTTCACCGCCTGACAGGAAGCTGACGGGCTTGTGTGCGAGGTGCACGACGTCGCAACGCTCCATCGCATCGGCTATGGCTGCGTCATCGAGGGCGCGCGCAGCACCGAAGGCGGCGTGAGGCAGGCGACCCAGGGCCACCACGGCCCGAACCTTCAGCGGCCAGTGCACGTCCCCGTTCTGCGGCAGATAGGAGAGGTGGCGGGCGAGCTCCGGGCGGGTCCAGCCCGAAAGGCCCCTGCCCTCGACCTTCACCGTCCCCGCGTCGGGGCTGAGCAGGCCTGCCATCACTTTCATGGCTGTCGACTTTCCCGAGCCGTTCGGCCCGACAATGCCGATGCAGCGTCCCGCCTGAGCCTGGAGAGAGACCGACTTCAGGATTGGCTGACCGCGCAGCGCGACCGAGACTGCCTGCATTTCAAGGGACATCATGAAATCTCCTGCCTCAGCCTGAAGACAAGCCAGAGGAAAAACGGCACGCCGATCAATGACGTGAAGACGCCCAGCATGAGCTCGGGGCCCGAGGGGACCAGACGCACCGCGATATCGGCAATGCTCACGAGCAGGGCTCCGCCCAATGCGCTTGGCCACAGCAGCCGCGAGGGCTCGTGGCCCACGAGGCTTCTGCAGAGGTGGGGCACGATGAGGCCGACGAAGGCGATGGCCCCGGTGACAGCGACCGACGCACCGACCGTGAGGGCGACGCCCAGGGTGACAAGCTGGCCCGTGCGCGTCACGTCGATGGCCATGGAGCGCGCGACGTCCTCCCCCAGCGCCAGCGCATCGAGCGCCCTGCCGGTCAGGTGCAGGATGATCATGCCTGCACCGACGAATGGCAGCGCCAGCATGACATCCTGGAGGCTGCGGTCCTTCAGGGATCCGAGGAGCCAGAAGACGATCTCGCTGACCGCATAGGGGTTCGGCGCCAGATTGAGCGCGAGGGCCATGAGCGCTGCCGCGAGGTTCGCGAGGGCGACGCCTGCGAGCACCAGCGTGTACAGCGAGTTTTGTCGTGCGGAGATCAGCGTGAGCAGCGCTGCTGCGAGCAGGGCTCCGCCCATGGCCGCCACGGGAAGCGAGAAGGCGAAGATTGTGGATAGTCCGAAGTAGATCGCAATGACGGCGCCCAGCGACGCGAAGGCCGAGATGCCCATGACGCCTGGCTCTGCGAGGGGATTTCGCAGGAGGCCCTGCAAGGCAGCGCCACTCATGCCCAAGGCCGCGCCCGCAAGCATGCCCAGCAGCACGCGTGGCAGCCGAATGTCCTGCATGATGATGCCCTCCACACCGATGCCGAACACGAGGCCGCGCCACGCGTCGTTCAGGGGAAGGGCCGCGTAGCCAATAAACAGCGACACGAGGGCGGACAGGGACAAAGCAAGGGCGAGGCTTGCCACGAGGCCTGCCTGCGACCACTCCCTGGGGCTCGGTGACTGCACCGGACAAACGCTCCCGTCGGACACAACACAATTTCGTCGCGACGGAGGATCCGCTTCACTGGCACACCCCGGCCAGGGAATAGACGACGAGTGCCTGGCAGGTTTCCTGGCTCACGGCTTCAGCGCTGCCTGCCTGGCCTTCCCGGGATCGTTGCGATCCCAGTGGCACCCTGTTGGCAAGAAGCTCACCGTTCACAGTTGCGGGGGCAGCTGCGGCCTTGGGCTAGCTGCCCGCACCGCATTCCCTTTTCCTTTGACAGGGTCTTGACCTGCCAAAGCACCATGCACTGGTGAAGGGGTATCGCGAAACTCAGGGCCTGGCAAGCGAAGGCGCCAGCGCGTCGCGCTGCGCGGCCAAGTCTGCGACTGCGTCGGCGACCCATGGGCCAGGACACAGCAGCAGGCGCGACTTCTGGCGGTAAATGGCGGTCCTTGCCGCAAGCGCCCTGAAGGCCGGGTGTTGCAGAAGAGCCTGGGCGCGGCTGGACGTCGAGGCATAGGATTCGTCGAGCACGAGCAAACGAGGTGCGCGCGAGACCACGAGCTCCAATGGCACGGCGCCGTAGGTGCCCGCTGTCAGGTCGCCAGCGATGTTGCGCAGGCCCGCATGATCGAGCACATCGTTGCTGAGCGTACCGGCGCCTGTCGTCAGGCCGTTGGGCTCGTACACGAGGGCGGTGATCGTTGCCTGCCGACGTGGTCCCATCCGCTTGCGCATGTCCTCAATGACCTCGCTGGCACGCTGGGGGTGCCCGAGGACGTCGCCTAGATCGCGGATGATGCGCTCGACCTGCGCGATAGAGGACGGCCATCCGATCAGGTGGACAGGTACGCCGATGGACCGTGCCAGGCTGTTTGCGTGACGCCCTGTCTGGACGTCGCCCACGACCAGATCGGGTGCAAGGCGGATGATCTCTTCGGCGCGCGCATGGTTGACATGATGGCGGCGCGCCTGCGACGCGAGGTTGGAGACCTCCGGGTCGCTGGCGAGACTGGAGACAGACACAATATCCGTCGGATCTGCCAGCAGCATCACGAGCTGGTCGGCGCACACATTGGTCGACACGATGCGCTGAGGACGGGCGAGAGCCCCTGTCGCGTTCATCATGAGGCACAGCCCCATGACAGTCGCTGTCAGGTGTTTGCGGATGGCGAGCCACGTCATTCCCGTTCTATATTGCCCGAAACACCGTCAACGCAAGCGAGTGGAGCGCCATGAGCTACCAGACATTGCTGATCCGCAAGGAGGGACCCGTCGACTGGGTCACGATGAACCGGCCCGACAGCCTGAATGCCCTGAACCGCCAGCTGATCGACGACCTGCTCGACTACACGCAGAGCCTCTACTGGGACAAGAGCGTTCGGGTTGTGGTGCTGCGTGGGGCGGGACGTGCGTTCTGTGCAGGGCTTGACCTGAAGGAGCGGGACAATTCCCCACGCAGCCCGTCGACAGGCCTCACGTCGCAACGGCGCATCAGCGAGATCGTCATGCGCATGCGGCGTGCGCCGCAGCCCTTCATCTCGCTCGTGCACGGCGCGGCGTGCGGTGGCGGCTTCGCCTTTGCGCTGGCCAGCGACATTCGCATTGCAGGGACAAGTGCGCGCATGAATGCGGCCTTCATTCGCATCGGGCTTTCGGCCTGCGATATCGGCGTCAGCTATTTCCTGCCGCGGCTGGTGGGTGTTTCAGTTGCGTCGGAGCTGATGCTCACCGGTCGTTTCATCCATGCCGAGCGGGCGCTCAGCGTGGGGCTGGTCAGCGAGGTTGTGCCCGATGACCAGCTTGAAGGGGCGGCGCGGTCCTATGTGGACGAGATGATCACAACCTCGCCGCTGGGCCTTCGCATGACGAAGGAGTGCCTGAACATGAGCGTGGATGCGGGCAGCCTTGAGGCTGCCATCGCGATGGAAGACCGCAACCAGATCCTGTGCGCGCAGACGCAGGACTTTCCCGAAGGCATGCGCGCCTTCCTCGAGAAGCGCAAGCCGCAGTACCAGGATCGCTAGCGGTGGCGGGACGTTTCCATTATCTGCGCGGCGGCGGGGCGTCGCTGCTCGTCGACCTGCAGCCGGCCGATGGCCTGTTGCCCCGCATCGTGCATTTCGGTGCTGACCTTGGGTCCCTGCCCCATCCGGATGCGATCGTCGAGATGGCGCCGCATGTCATGTGGGGGGCACGGCTTGACGCGCCGCGTCCGCCTTGCGTCCTGCCGGGTGCGGAGGCCGGGTATTTCGGTGCGCCTGCGATCGTGCTGCGGCAGCCGCGCCTGCTGCGATTGATGGATGCTCGCGGCACGGCGCACGAGCTGGTCATCCGTCTTGTGGCCGATGATGATGCGCAGGCCCAGCTTGTCCTGGATTACAGGCTATCGGCGCATGGCGTGCTGTCGGTGCGCAGTTCTGCGCAGGGGCTTGAGGTGATGCGGCTTGCAGCGATGGCGCTGCCGTTGCCGGCGGGCATGGACGAGGTCCTGACTTTCGGTGGTGACTGGGCGCGCGAGTTTGCGCTTCACCGGCAGGTGCTGGGCACGGCCGATGTCGTCCTGGAAAGCCGGCGCGGACGTCCGGGACATGACCGCTTCCCGGGCCTGTTCCTTGGCGAACGCGGTTTCGGCATCGATCATGGCGAGGTCGTCGGTGTCACGCTGGCGTGGAGTGGCAGCCATCGCATGTCGGTCGAGACCCTGCGCGAGGGCACGGTCATGGTTCAGGCAGGCGAACCTGCCGAGGACGGGCACGCCTTGCCCGTGGGCTATCAGAGCCCGTGGTGCCACGTCGCCTATTCGCGTGCCGGACTGAATGGCGCGATGCAGGCGCTGCACGCGTTCGTGCGCGCCGAGATCCTTCCGGCGAAGGTCGCTGCGCGCCCTCGACCCGTGCACTACAATACGTGGGAGGCGATCTATTTCAGGCACGACATGGCGACGCTGCGCGACCTTGTCGATCGAGCGGCGCAGGTGGGCGCCGAGCGCTTCGTGCTTGATGACGGCTGGTTCAAGGGACGCAATGACGATCGGGCGGCGCTGGGCGACTGGACGGTTGACGAAGCCAAGTATCCAGATGGGCTGAAGCCACTGATCGATCACGTCCATGCGCGGGGGCTTGAATTCGGCCTCTGGGTCGAGCCCGAGATGGTGAACCCGGACAGCGACCTTGCGCGCGCGCATCCTGACTGGATCCGCCGGGACCCTGGGGCTCAGGTGATGATGCGCCACCAGAGCGTGCTGGATCTTGCCCGGGCGGACGTGCAGGCGCACCTGTTCGCGGCGCTGGACAGGCTGCTGTCGACGCATGCCATCGCCTATCTCAAGTGGGACATGAACCGCGATGTGATGGGGCCCGGGCATCATGCCCAGGTCCGCGGCGTGCATTCACTGATCGATCGCCTGAGGACGGCGCATCCATCCGTAGAGATCGAGACGTGCGCCAGCGGTGGCGGGCGGTGCGACTATGGCATGCTGGCGCGGGCCGAGCGGGTCTGGGTGTCGGATTCCAATGATGCGCTCGACCGGTTCGACATCCAGCGCAATGCGAACCTGTTCCTGCCGCCGGAGGTGGCGGGCGTGCATGTCGGGCCTGCGACCTGCCACATCACGGGTCGCAAACTGTCCCTTGATCTGCGTGCGCATGTGGCACTGTTCGGCCACATGGGGCTTGAGCTCGACCTCAGGATGCTCGATGCCGAGGGCCTTGCGCGCCTGTCCGGACATATCCAGACCTACAAGACGTTCCGTCCGCTGCTGCATGGGGGGCGCTGGTGGCGCATCGACATGCCGGGGGCGGACCACCATGCTGTCGCGGTGACATCGGCCGATGGCAGCGAGGCGCTGTGCCTGGTGGTGCGAGCAGGATCGCAGGCGCTTGGGCGCGGCACTTGGCTGCGGGTGCCGGGGCTCGATGCACACAACCTTTACCGTGTTGCGGTCGCGGGTCCACATCCGGGCCACGTTGAACAGTCTCTCGCGCCCGCCTTGCGTAGCGGCAACCTGAAACTAAGCGGCCAGGTCGCAGGCTCGAGGGGGATCCCGCTCTACCTGCCGCGGCCGGAGTCGTCGGTGTTGCTCCACCTCAAGGCGAGCTGAGCCTTGTTGCCATAACGGAAGCTGCGCGCCATATTCCCGGCGCTCGCTTTTCCCAAACCGGATCAACAACATGCCCAGCTACAAAGCCCCTGTTGACGATTATGATTTCCTGCTGTTCGACGTGCTCGAGATCGAGACACACAAGGATCTTCCGGGCTATGGCGAACTCGACCGTGCGACGGTGCGCGACGTGCTCGAGGGCGCGGGCAAGTTCGTGTCCGAGGTGCTGCAGCCGCTGAACCAGGTAGGCGACGAAGAGGGATGCCTCTTCGAGAACGGCGTCGTGCGTACGCCCAAAGGGTTCAAGGAGGCCTATCAGGCCATTTGTGACTC
>JBEIFU010000028.1:0-16663 GCA_040382295.1 Alphaproteobacteria bacterium | reverse complement strand
GAGATCCTAGGCTTTGTCTACCAGTTCCATCATCTCTTGCCAGAGTTTTCCGCTCTGGAGAACGTTATGATGCCTCAGTTGATCGGTGGGCGGAAGCCACGTGACGCAGAAGGCCTGGCCATGCGCTTGCTTAACATGGTGGGCCTCGCGCAGCGGGCGTCCCACCGTCCCGCGCGCCTGTCGGGTGGCGAGCAGCAGCGTGTTGCGATCGCGCGGGCGCTGGCCAACCAACCGCGTCTGATCCTCGCGGATGAGCCCACGGGGAATCTCGATCCGCGCACGGCAGACATGGTATTCAACGTTTTCGTGGAGATGTGCCGCGCGCGGGGAGTGTCGGCGCTGATCGCGACCCACAACCTCCAGATGGCGGTCCGGATGGATCGTACCTGGCTCCTGCATGAGGGAAAACTGATCGATGCCGGAAAACTCAAGGCCTAGGCCTCTGGTGACAGGGGGGGCGGCGCAGGCGCTTTCGGTTTCCTGTCACTACCTGCATATGGGGATCATGCTGTTCATCCTTCTGGGCTGGATGTTTCCCGTCGACAGCTTGCTCATGGTCCATCTGGCTCTCGTGCCGTCACTGTTAGTCATCTGGTACGTCAACGGTTGCTCTTGTCCGCTCAACAACATCGAGAGCTACCTGCTCAAGGGAATGTGGCGCGATCCTGATAACCGTGAGGAAGGCAGTTTTCTTGTCGTTGTGGTCGAGCGATATCTCGGGATACAGCCTGCTCAACGACAGATGGACCTGCTGACCTACCTGATCATGGCGCTGGCCTGGGTGTTTTCTGCCCTTCATCTGTGGCTACGCATGGAGGCCTGACGATGGATACTTCCCGGTTATTTGCAGAATTCCGCGCGCGTCACCCCGATATCCGTCCTGACTACACGATAGACCAGGATTGGAAGCACTATTCCCGGCAAGATCATGACACCTGGCGAACGCTCTACGCGCGTCTCGAGCGGCTGCTGCCTCATTATGCTTGCGCTGAATTTGTTGACGGCATGCATCGGCTTGATATCGGGCATAACGAGATCCCGGAGTTCACCGAGCTTTCGCGGCGGTTGGGTGCGTTGACAGGCTGGTCGGTGGTGGCAGTACCCGGTCTGGTGCCTGATGATGTCTTCTTCGAGCATTTGGCCAACCGCAGGTTTCCGGCTGGCAATTTCATTCGCAAGCCAGACCAGCTCGACTACATCGAACAGCCCGACGTGTTCCATGATGTATTCGGTCATGTCCCGATGCTGGCTCATCCGGTCTTTGCAGATTACATGGAGGCCTATGGCAAGGGAGGCCTGAGGGCGCTGAAGGGTTTCGACATGCTGCCCAATCTTGCCCGGCTCTACTGGTACACGGTTGAGTTCGGGTTGATCCGTACGGCCTCCGGCATGAAAATCTATGGGGCCGGTATTGCCTCGTCCTCGGCCGAAACCGTCTATGCGATCGACAATGCCTCGCCCAACCGCATTGGCTTCGACCTCGAGCGCGTCATGCGAACGAAGTATCGCATCGATGATTTCCAGGAGACCTATTTCGTCATCGAGAGTTTCGAGCAGCTTTTCGCCGAGACCTACAGCGATTTTGCCCCCGTCTATCAGCGGCTGCGATCAGGGCCGACCCATGATCCGGGCACCGTTGTTGAAACTGATACCGTGCTGCATCGCGGCGACCGGAGCTATGGCGGACAGGTTTCCTCGTCCACAGCCCGCCCTGCCAGCGGCGGAGCTGCTGCTTGAAGAGGGCGGGCGGCTCCAGCATGCTGCGGGCTTGAACTCCAGCCGGGACGCCCGATCGTGCCAGGTCCATCCAGTTTCGTTCATCTGCGTGTGCATTCCGCGTTTTCGCTGCTTGAAGGGGCGCTGCAGCCCGAGGAGATCGCTGCGCTCTGCAAGAAGCACCGGATGCCCGCCGTCGGGGTGACCGACACCAACAATCTGTTCGGTTTGTGGGACCTGACCGACGCGATCGTGAAAGCTGGCGTGCAGATGATCGTGGGGTGCCAGTTCAATCTGCCCCTCGAGCCCGAACGCAAGACGGGGCCTCTGCCTGTCCAGCGCCAGCTTGGGACGATCGCGGTGCTGGTGCAGACCGAACAGGGGTATGCCAACCTCATGAAGCTCGTCAGCCTCGCTCATCTCGAGGTTCAGTCGGGCGACCCGCCACATGTGACGTGGGAAGCCCTCGCGCAGTATGCCGATGGGCTCATCGTCCTGACGGGTGGGCGGAGGGGGATCATCAACCGCCAGATCGTCAATACCCAGATTGAGGCTGCCGAGCGCTCCCTGCTGCGGCTCAAGGAGCTGTTTGGCGATCGTCTCTACGTTGAACTGCAGCGGCATGACGTTTCCGACGAGGTTGTGGCCGAGCCTCACCTGGTTCGACTTGCCTATGCCCATGACGTTCCTCTTGTCGCGTCAAATGAACCGTTTTTTGGTGCGAAGGAGATGTTCGAGGCCCATGACGCGCTGCTCTGCATCGCGGATGGTTCCTACGTCACCCAGGATGATCGCCGACGGGAAAGCCCCGAGCACTGGTTCAAGTCGCCGCAAGAGATGCAGGCCCTTTTTGCCGATATCCCTGAAGCGATCGAGAACACGATCGAAATCGCCCGGCGTTGTGCCTTCTATCCGAGGAAGCGCAGCCCGATCCTGCCACCCTTCACCCCTTCCTCAGGCCTTTCGCCGGAAGAGGAGTTGCGTGTCCAGGCTATCGAAGGGTTGAAGCGCCGTCTCGCTGCCAACGGGCTTTTTGCGGATGAGAAGGACTACTTCACCCGGCTTGAATTCGAACTCTCGGTCATCCTGCGCATGAATTTTGCGGGATATTTCCTCATCGTATCCGACTTCATGAAGTGGACGCGCGCACAGGGCATTCCTGTCGGGGTGCGTGGGTCTGGTGCAGGCTCGGTCGTGGCGTGGGGGCTCGAGATCACTGCGCTTGACCCGCTGCGCTTCGGTCTTGTCTTCGAGCGCTTTCTCAATCCCGAGCGTGTGTCGATGCCGGACTTCGATATCGACTTCTGCCAGGATCGCCGGGGCGAGGTCATCCGCTATGTGCAGGAGAAGTACGGAAAGGACCGCGTTGCGCAGATCATTACCTTCGGAACGCTTCAGGCCAAGGCGGCCATTCGCGACGTGGGCCGTGTGCTCCAGATGCCCCAGGGTCAGGTTGATCGCATCTCCAAGATGATCAAGGTCAAGCCGGGTCAGTCGATCAAGCTGCGCGAGGCCATTGCCCAGGAACCGCGCATGCAGCAGGCCGAGGCCGAAGAGGAAAGCGTCCGCAAGCTGTTCCAGATTGCCGAACAGCTCGAAGGCCTCTATCGGCACGCCTCGACCCATGCGGCCGGCGTCGTCATCGGCGACAGGCCGCTCGACGAAATCGTTCCCATGTATCGTGACCCCAGCTCCGACATGCCGGTCACGCAGTTCGACTATGAAGGCGACGAAAAGGCGGGGCTGGTCAAGTTCGACTTCCTTGGGCTGAAGACGCTGACTGTCATTGCCGTCACCGAGAACCTCGTGAAGGAGCGCCATGGCGTCAAGGTGAAGGCTGAAGAGGTTCCCTTCGATGACCGGAAGTCCTTCGAGGCGCTGAGCAAGGGAACGTCGACCGGCATTTTCCAGCTGGAATCCACCGGCATGCGCGACCTTCTGCGGAAGATGAAGCCGGACCGGGTCGAGGACCTGATTGCGCTTGTGGCGCTCTATCGCCCGGGTCCGATGGACAATATTCCGAAGTACATTGCCTGCAAGCACGGTCGCGAGAAACCTTTCTACCTTCACGAGGCGCTCGAGCCCATCCTGTCCGGCACATTCGGCGTCATGACCTATCAAGAGGACGTGATGCTCATTGCCCGCGAGCTTGCAGGGTACTCTCTCGGCCAGGCCGACGAGCTGCGCCGTGCCATGGGCAAGAAGATCAAGGAGCAGATGGCTGCCCACCGCGTGAAATTCATCGAGGGCGCCAAGAAGCTCAAGGGTATGGACGAGGATATCGCCGAGCAGATCTTCGAACAGGCCGAAAAATTCGCGGGTTATGGCTTCAACAAGGCGCATGCCGCCGCCTATGCGCAGGTCGCCTACCAGACAGCCTGGTTGAAGGCGAATTACCCGGTCGAGTTCTTCTGTGCGTCGATGACGCTCGACATCTCCTCGCCCGACCGACTGTCGATGTTCCGCCAGGAGGCCGAACGTCTCGGTATCTCCGTCGCCCCGCCTGACATAAACCTGTCGGGTGCGCTGTTCGCGGCAGGCAAGCAGCCCGATGGTGGCGACGTGATTCATTATGCCTTATCAGCCATCCGCAATGTTGGCCGCGCTGCCATGGAGCATGTGATCGAGGTTCGTGAAAAGGGTGGCAAGTTCACAAGTCTCTTCGATTTTGCCCGACGCATTGATGCGCGCTTCATCAACAAACGCATCCTTGAGAACCTTGTCGCAGCGGGCGCCTTCGACCGCCTGAACCCCAACCGCGCGCAGGTTCATGCCGCCATTGATATGCTGATTGGGGAAGCGTCGATTACGAGTCGCGAGCGCGATAGTGCCCAGGTCAGCCTTTTTGGCGCGGTTCAGAAGCAGCCCGACCGGGCGCTGCCCAAGGTCGACCAGTGGACCATGCCTGATCGCCTCGCGCGAGAGTTCAGCGCCATCGGCTTTTACATGTCGGCCCATCCGCTCGACGAGTTCAAGCAAACCCTGCAGCGTCTGCGCTGTGTCCCCTATGCGGAACTCGCATCCGAAAAGAAGCGGGTCGAGCGAGCGGTTACGCTTGCCGGGAGCGTGATACGGCGTCTCGATCGGCGCACCAAAGACGACAAGCGCATGGCGCATGTCGGGTTTTCGGATGCCTCCGGCATGTTCGAAGCGGTATGCTTCCAGGAGGTGCTGAACCAGGGCGGGCAGCATCTTGAGCCCGGCAAGGCGGTGATCATCAATGCAGCGACACGCTGGGATGGTGACGACCTGAAACTGCAGGTTGTCAGTGTCCAGAGCCTCGACGAAGCTTCCGCACAGACTGGTGCCGGATTACGCATCTTCATCGATAGCGAGCGGCCGCTCAAGAGCATTGGCGAGCGCGTGAAGGGCCACCCGGGGCGCGGGCTGATTTCACTCGTCTTTCCGGTCGAGAAGGGTGAGCGCGAAGTGGAGCTGGAGTTGCCGGGCCGCTATGCGGTCACCCCTGCGCTGCGCGGCGCCCTGCGTGTGGTCAATGGCGTGCAGGAAGTCGAAGAAGTCTGAGGGCGCGGGAAGTGCTGGTCACGTCGTGCCCGGCGTGGCAAGCTTGCCGGATCGATATTCAGGACACAGGAGCCTTTCATCATGAAAACCCGCATCACCGAACTCTTCGGTATCAAGCATCCGATCATCCAGGGGGGGATGCATTATGTCGGCTTCGCCGAGATGGCGGCTGCCGTATCGAACGCCGGGGGGCTTGGCATCATCACTGGTTTGACCCAGCGCACGCCGGAACTCCTGGCCAAGGAAATTGCCCGCTGTCGGCAGATGACCGACAAGCCTTTCGGCGTAAACCTGACCTTTCTGCCGGCGTTAACGCCACCGGACTATCCCGGCTACATCAAGGCCATCGTTGATGGTGGCGTAAAGATTGTCGAGACTGCGGGCAACAACCCGCAGAAGTGGATGCCGGTGCTCAAGGAGAACGGCATCAAGGTCATCCACAAATGCACTTCTGTCCGTCATTCGGTCAAGGCAGAGCAGATCGGCTGTGACGCTGTCTCGGTCGATGGTTTCGAATGCGGTGGCCATCCGGGAGAGGACGACATTCCGAACATGATCCTGCTGCCCCGTGCGGCTGACGAGCTCAAGATTCCGTTTGTCGCTTCAGGTGGCATGGCAGACGGTCGCAGCCTCGTTGCAGCGCTCTCTATGGGTGCCGAAGGCATGAACATGGGCACGCGCTTCATCGCCACGAAGGAAGCTCCAGTCCACGAAAACGTGAAGAAGGCGATCGTCGCCGCCTCCGAACTCGACACGCGCCTTGTGATGCGCCCGCTGCGCAATACCGAGCGCGTGCTGAAGAACGCCGCCGTCGAGCGTCTTCTTGAAAAGGAAAAGGCCCTGGGACCCAAGCTCCAGTTCCAGGACATCATCGAGGAAGTTGCAGGTGTCTATCCCAAGATCATGACCGAGGGTGACATGGAGGCCGGAGCCTGGTCCTGCGGAATGGTCGTTGGTCTGATCAACGACATCCCGACTTGCAAGGAGTTGATCGACCGGATCATGGCGCAGGCCGAGGACATCATCCGCAACAGGCTCGAACGCTTCCTCTAGGTCGCCAACCGTCTTCGGATCCATCGCAGGGCCAGCCAGGCTGACCCTGCGAGCCCTCCGGCAAATAAAGCCAGAACCCACCAATAGGCCTCGATCTGGCGCCTGATGGCATTGTTCCGGACCTGCTGCTGCAAATCGTAGCCCGGGGGCAGGGGCAGCACGCCCATCTGCTGTTCATAGGACGCATAATCCGCAAGCAAGGAAGCCAGAAGCTCCGGTTGTGAAGGAGCAAGGTTCCTGGTCTCGCCGGGATCAACACTCAGGTCATAGACATGCCAATTTCCGTCGGAAGCTGGCGGCGCATTGCGTGAAAGCTTGTAGCGCCCCCTGTAAAGAGCAGCGTTGCCAGCCACCTCGGTTCCAATCCAGTCCGTGTCGCTGCGAGGGTTGTCACCGGTGCCACCCACGTAGTCGGCGAGGGAACGGCCTGTCATCATTACATCGCCCGGTGCGGGTGTCACCGAAACCCCGGCTAGCGCAAGGAGGGTTGGGGTTACATCCGTTACAAAGGTTGTGCCGGGCAATTTGCGACCGGGCGCAACACCTGGGCCCGAGATGATGAAGGGAACACGCAGCCCGCCTTGCGTCGTATAAAATTTGTAGAGCTTGCCAGGCGAGGAAAGGGCGGCGGCCCACTCGCGACCGATATATCCAAGGCTGCCGGGTTCCCCCATGTTCTCGAGGCGCCAGTCATAGCCGTGCAGCATCATCCATAGGTTCATGCCCGGTGCGTGGACAGGATCGCTGGGCTCGGGTCCGTTATCGGACGTAACGATGAAGACTGTGTTCTCGAACCGCCCCGTCGCCTTGAGGTGCGCTATCAGGCGGCCGATATGATGGTCCATTGCCTCGAGCATACCGGCGTAGACTTCCATGCTGCGCGCGGCCATCCGCTTGTCTTCGGGCGAGAGCGAAGCCCACTTGCGCGCACCCTCTGGCATGAGCGGCAGGGGCGCATCGGCCGGGATCAGGCCTAGCGACTTGGCCCGCTGCCAGCGCGCTTCCTGCAGCTGGTCCCAGCCTCCGTCGAATTGTCCGGCGTAACGATCCGAGAATATCTTCGGCGCCTGAACCGGAATATGCACGGCCTGAAAGGAGACATGCGAAAAGAAAGGGGCATCCGCCTGTCCTGCGTCGATGTACTGGATCGCCTTGTCGATGATCAGTTCCGACGAATAGAACGACTCGGGCAACCGAACAGGCTGCCCGTCTTCGAACCACGGGGCGTCCTGATAATACGGCATGTACGGCTTCTGCGCCCAGTTGTCGGCGCCAGAGGCATCCAGCACCAGCGACCGGTCAAACCCGTGGGCCGGCGGAAGGTCGGCCTCACCATGCCCAAGATGCCACTTGCCGACCATTGAGGTCTGATAGCCGGCCTGTTTGAGGCGACGCGCGACCGTGATGACACCGGGTTCAAGCCGCAGCGTATAGCCCGGCTTGCCTGCCAGTTCCTCTGGCAGGACCTCCTCGATGGTCGATACGCCCGTGAGATGATTGTCGACGCCGGTCAGCAGCATGGCGCGTGATGGTGAGCAGAGGGGCGAGGTGTGATAGTTCAGCAGCATGGCACCGGAGGCTGCCAGCGCATCGATGTGTGGCGTCTTTGCTTCGCCACCAAAGGCGCCCAGATCCATCAGTGCTGCATCGTCGATCAGCATCAGCACGATGTTGGGTTTGCGTCCTTGAGGGTTGATGTCCGAAGCATGGGTTGCCGAGGCTCCTAGAAGCAGGCACGCCAGCAGGAGAGAAATGGTATGTCTCATTGGGCAAACCGATTGTGACGCGTACAGCTTGAAAAATGACACTTGGTGTGTCAATAGTTTCCTCATCAAGGGATGGTTACAGCCATGCGTGTCGAGAACGAAGTCTTTCCGAAGGATCCTGAACGTGTTCGACAGATGCTCGAGCCTGGTCCCGACAAACCCATCTTCATGGTCAATTTGCTGAAGTTCAAGGACGCGGCGGAATACAAGGATGGCCGTCCCACCATTCTGAGCGGACGTGATGCCTACATGATCTATGGTCGGGCCGTGACGGAGCTTCTGCCGAAATATGGTGGGCGGGCGGTGTTCGCCGCTGATGTCACGTTTCTTGCCCTGGGGCAGGTCGAGGAGTTGTGGGACGAGGTGGCGATCGCAACCTACCCCAACCGGCGTGCCATGTTCGAGATGTCCACCTCGAAGGAGTGGCGAGAGATCGCCGTTCATCGCGACGCGGGGCTTAAGGGCCAACTCAACATCGAAACGGTGCTGCACCCCGGATGGGAAAACCTGCTGATCAGCTAGGCGAGGAGCCCCCGATTGATGGGCGCCGCAAGCGTGGCGACCAAAGCCGTCGGCAGATTGTCGAGGCGCTGATGGCGCTTATCCGGGAAGGCGAGATGAGCCCCAGCGCCGCGCAGGTCGCCGAGCGCGCCAATGTGGGGCTGCGCACCGTCTTCCGGCATTTTGAAGAGATGGAGGTCCTCTATCGCGAGATTGCGGAGGTGGTGCGGCCGCGCGTGCTCTCGGCCCTGCTTCAACCCTATCGCGGCGGGACGTGGCGTGATCAGTTCGACGAACTGATCCAGCGGCGCATCGAGGTCTACGAGGAAATCATGCCGCTGAAGATTGCTGGCAGCATCCTGAGGTTCCGCTCGCCGTTCCTCATGCAGGACTATAACGATCATCTGAAGTTTGCGCGCAAGACGCTCAAGCAGATTGTTCCATTGGCGATCAGCGAAGACCGTGATCTCTTTCGGGCGCTCGAGATGGTCACCAGCTTCCAGGCCTGGCGGCGCCTGCGGCAGGACCAGGGGCTGAGCGTGGCTGATGCAACGCGTGTGTTGCAGCGCCTCGTGGCAGGCTTGCTGCCGCAGCAGGGGAGCGCACGCAACGCAGGCTGACCCAAAGCAGGGTCAGAGCGTGCGGACTGCCGTTGCGATGCGGTCCATGGCCTCCTGAAGGCGGGCAGCGGGCTGCGCAAAGCAGATGCGGATGAACCGGTCGTTCTCGCGGTCATCCGGCAGTCCGAAAGCGATGCCAGGCGCGACACCCACCTTGGCCTCGACGACGAGCCGCTTGGCAAAAGCGATACTGTCCGTCATGCCATCGACCGAGATGAAGCCATAGAACGCCCCGGGTGGTTTGGACCAGCTCATGCGGTTCTGGCTGGCGACGAACCGGGCAATGATGTCGCGGCCGTCGCGGCACCGTTCCACCATGCTGTTCAGGAACGCATCGCCGTTGGTGATGGCTTCTACCGCTCCGTACTGGGCGAAAGTTGTGGCTCCTGAATTGTTGTAGGCTGCCAGTTCATGCATCTGCGCTGCAAGGTGTGCGGGATGGATGACCCAACCGATCCGCCAACCTGTCATCGCCCATGCTTTCGAGAATCCGTTGATGACGAAAACATTGTCGTTCGCCTCGGCCAGGGCGGCGAAGCTGGGTGCGGGCGCGCTATAGACGAGGGGCGTGTAGACCTCGTCGGAAATGATCGCGATCCCGCGGGCGCGGGCGAAGTCGAGTACGGCCTGCTGTTCCGCGACACTCATGATCCAGCCGGTGGGGTTGCTGGGCGAGGCGATGAAGAATGCCTTCGTTCGTGTATCGACACGGTCGAACAGGCGCTCGAGGTCGAGGCGCCACGGTTCTCCCTGCGCGCCACCCGACAGGCGGACGAACCGGGGCTCACCGCCCATGCCGAGGACGGCCTGGAAGATATTGGGCCACATCGGCGACACGATGACGACATTGTCGCCAGGCCTGAGCAGGCATTGCAACGTGATGTTGATGCACAGCATCGCTGACCCGGGCGAGGTGACCCGCTCGCGGTCTATGGTCCGGCCGGATTGGCGGCTGGCCCACCGCGCGATGCCGTCTCTGAGCTCGGGTAGGCCACGCACGAACGTGTAGAAGGTGCGCCCCTCGTCGAGCGCCCGCTTGGCGGCATCCCGGATGAAGGCGGGCGTGGGCAGGTCGCTTTCCCCAAACCACAGGGGGATGATGTCCGGGTCCCCCAGTGCTGTCGAGGAAACGGCGCCAATTCCATTGGGCTTCAAGCCGAGGATCTCGGCGCGGAGCGGGGAAGGGGTTGAATTAGGCATTTTTGTCGCGCTTTCCTGGGAACTGGCTCAAACTGCCGCTCTTGCGCCTCCGGACGCAACCCCCTAAAAGCCTCGGTCATTCCACACGCGGACTTGGGTTGCCTCGCCGAAACAAGGCAGGTCGCCCTCCGGTGCTGTTCCTCCGGGGACAGTGATGTCCGCGGAGGTTCAACCGGTCAAGGAGACAACGACCAATGGCTCTGCCAGATTATTCAATGCGCCAGCTGCTCGAAGCTGGCGTCCACTTCGGGCACCAGACGCATCGCTGGAACCCCCGCATGGCCCCGTTCCTCTATGGGTCACGCAACAAGATCCACATCATCGACCTGACACAAACGGTCCCGCTGCTTCACCAGGCGCTGAAGACGATACGGGATGTGGTGGCTCAGGGCGGCCGCGTGCTCTTTGTGGGCACCAAGCGCCAGGCGTCCGATCCCGTGGCTGATGCGGCGAAGCGCTGCGCCCAGTACTACGTGAACCATCGCTGGCTGGGTGGCACGCTGACCAACTGGCAGACGATCTCGAATTCGATCAAGCGCTTGCGGACGATCGAGGAGACGCTGAACACCGGTGGCGTCGGTCTGACCAAGCGTGAGGTGCTGAACCTGCAGCGCGAGAAAGACAAGCTTGATCGCGCGCTGGGTGGCATCAAGGAGATGGGCGGCGTTCCCGATCTGCTGTTCGTGATCGACACCAACAAGGAAGCCATTGCCATCCAGGAAGCCAACAAACTCGGCATCCCGGTTGTTGCCGTCGTGGACTCGAACTCGAATCCGCAAGGCATTGCGTTTCCGGTCCCCGGGAATGATGACGCCTCGCGCGCCATTGCCCTTTATTGCGACCTCGTCGCGCGTGCGGTGATCGATGGATTGTCGGCGTTCCAGGGCACCTCGGGCGTCGATGTCGGCTCTTCAGCAGACGTCCCGACCCAGGAACTGCCGGCCTGAGGCACTAGAGAAGAAAGCCGCGCCAGCTGTTGCGGCGCGGTCAACCACAAACCAAGGAGCACACCATGGCTGAGATCACAGCCGCGATGGTCAAGGACCTGCGCGAAAAGTCTGGCGCCGGCATGATGGATTGCAAGGCCGCGCTGAACGAAACCAAAGGTGACATGGAAGCCGCCATTGACTGGCTGCGCAAGAAAGGCCTCTCGAAGGCTGCCAAGAAGGCAGGGCGTACTGCTGCGGAAGGCCTCGTCGGCGTCGCTGCCAGGGGTGGCAAGGGAGCCGTGGTCGAGGTCAACTCCGAAACGGATTTCGTGGCTCGCAACGAACAGTTCCAGGCGCTGGTGGCCAAGGTTGCCGAGCTGGCGCTTGATGCTGGTGGCGATGTGGCCAAGCTTGGGAACATGTCCTTCCCGGGCAGCAGCACCAATGTCGAGGGGCACCTCAAGAACCTTGTGGCCACCATCGGCGAGAACATGACGCTTCGCCGTACTGCGGTGTTCGACGTCAATCCGGGCGTCGTTGCCTCCTACGTTCACAACCAGACGGCGCCAAATCTGGGCCGCATGGGCGTGCTGGTGGCCCTGCAGTCTTCAGGTAATGCCGAGGCGCTGGCTGCGCTCGGCCGAAAGATTGCGATGCATGTGGCCTCCGCCAATCCCATGGCGCTGACAGCGGCTGAGGTCGACGGGGCAACGCTCGAGCGCGAGAAGGCTATCTTCGCCGACCAGGCCCGCGCGACTGGAAAGCCCGAGAACATCATCGCCAAGATGGTGGAAGGCCGTGTTCGGAAGTTCTACGAGGAAGTTGTGCTCTTGCAGCAGGCTTTCATCATGGATCCGGACAAGACGGTCGAGGCTTTCGTGAAGGCGGCGGAGAAGGACGTGGGCGCCCCCATCGCTGTAGTCGGATTTGTGCGCTTTGCCCTTGGCGAAGGCATCCAGAAAGAGGAAACTGACTTCGCCGCAGAAGTCGCCGCCGCAGCAAAGGGCTGAGGCGCCATCACAAAAAGGGCCGGGACACATGACATCAGCGCCGCTCTATCGCCGGATTCTCCTCAAGATTTCCGGCGAGGCGTTGATGGGTCCCGGCCAATACGGCATCGACCTCGCCACAGTCGACCGAATCGCCAGCGAGATCAAGGAAGCCCGCGATATCGGTACCCAGGTCTGCGCCGTCATTGGCGGTGGGAACATTTTCCGCGGCATGAAGGCGGCTGACGCCGGCATGGAGCGGGCGACCGCCGACTACATGGGCATGCTGGGCACCATCATGAATGCGTTGGCCATGCAGAATGCGCTGGAAAAAATCGGCGTTTTCACTCGGGTACAGTCCGCCATCCCCATGACCACCGTGTGCGAGCCGTACATCCGTCGTCGGGCCATTCGCCACATGGAAAAAGGACGTGTGGTGATCTTCGCCGCCGGCACGGGAAACCCCTTCTTCACGACCGATACCGCGGCCGCCCTGCGCGCCGCCGAGATGGGTGTCGATGCGATCATGAAGGGTACCCAGGTCAGCGGCGTCTATGCCGAAGACCCCAAGAAGAATCCGAACGCGCAGCGCTATGACCGGTTATCGCATTCCGAGGTGCTGAGCCGCGACCTGAAGGTCATGGATGCCTCAGCCGTTGCGCTGGCCCGTGACAGCAACATAAGGATCGTTGTCTTCAATATTCACGAGAAGATGAACTTCGTGCGTGTCCTGCAGGGTCAGGGCCTTTGCACGGTCATCGGCTCTTAAGGCAAGAACGGCACGCCCGAAGCAGACAAGTGCC
The DNA here is from genome assembly GCA_040382295.1 of Alphaproteobacteria bacterium. Lineage (GTDB taxonomy): Bacteria > Pseudomonadota > Alphaproteobacteria > Micropepsales > Micropepsaceae > SZUA-430. Next base: position 3,561 of record JBEIFU010000028.1, on the reverse strand, counting down.
TAACGGAGGAACGTCATGGCCCAGTCCAAACCTTTTGACCTCGATGATATCCAGAAGCGCATGCGGGGCGCGGTGCAGACGCTGAAGCATGAATTCGGCGGTTTGCGGACGGGGCGCGCCAGCGTCAGCCTGCTGGAACCCGTGACGGTGGATGCGTATGGCAGCGCCATGCCCCTGAACCAGGTGGGTACGGTCAATGCGCCTGAGCCCCGGATGCTGACGGTTCAGGTTTGGGACCGGGGGCTGGTCATCGCCGTTGACAAGGCGATCCGCGCGGCGGGTCTCGGATTGAACCCGCAGGTGGACGGGCAGTTGCTTCGCATTCCCATCCCCCCGCTGACGGAAGATCGCCGCAAGGAGCTGACCAAGATTGCCTCCAAATATTCCGAGGCTGCTCGCGTCGCTGTCAGAAACATTCGACGCGACGGGATGGAGCATCTCAAGAAGCTCGAAAAGGAGCACCAGATCAGCGAGGACGAGCAGAAGTCCCAGTCTGACAAGGTGCAGAAGGCGACCGACAGCCACATCAAGGAAATCGATGACGCCTACGCCGCCAAGGAAAAAGAGATCATGCAGGTCTAGGTCCGGGGTGGCAGGTCTGCGCAGATGGCGACAGCCCGGACAGACGAAAGCAGCGGCGGGGTGCCCAACCACGTTGCCATCATCATGGATGGGAACGGGCGCTGGGCGGCGGCGCGCCATCTGCCTCGGATCATGGGCCACCGTGCTGGCGTGGCCGCCGTCCGGGAGACAGTGCGCGCCGCAAGTCGCCTTGGCATCCGCTACCTGACCCTTTTCGGATTTTCCTCGGAGAACTGGAAGCGACCTGCCGCGGAGGTTGCCGATCTCATGGGGCTCCTGAGGATGTATATCCGCTCGGACCTCGAGGAGCTGCATGGGGCAGGGGTTGAGATCCGCATCATCGGTGCGCGCGATCGGCTGGACCCGGACATCGTCAAGCTGATCGACGAAGTTCACCAGCGTACAGCGGGCAATCCAAACCTCAAGCTAACCATTGCGTTCAATTATGGTGGCCAGGATGAAATCCTTGATGCTGTGCGGCGCATTGCGCGGGAAGTGAAGGAAGGAGGGCTCGATCCGGAGCGAATCGACCGGGCGGTTTTCGCCGGACACCTGGCGACCGCTGGCATGCCGGACCCGGATCTGGTCATTCGCACCAGCGGGGAAAAGCGGCTCAGTAACTTTCTTCTCTGGCAGACGGCCTATTCGGAATTCGTGTTTCTGGATACGCTCTGGCCTGATTTCAACGAGTTGCAATTGTCCGAGGCCATCCGGCAATATCAGTCGAGGGACCGCCGCTTCGGCGGGAGGAATATTTCGGCGGGCGAATGGCAACCTTGAGCGTGAAACAGTCGTCCCTCCTGCCTCGTGTGCTTACTTCGCTTGTTCTCATCCCGTCGGCGTTGCTGGCCGTCTATCTCGGGGGCTGGGTGCTGGGCGCCTGGGCTTCGGCCGCAGGGCTGGCGATGGCGCGTGAGTGGGTCAAGATCGTTCACCGCGAGGCTGCAGGCTGGCGCCTCGGCCTGCATGCGGCGGCGATCATTCTCTCCCAGGCGTTGCTGGTGTTGGGGTTTGCTCACTACGCCATGGCCAGCATCCTGCTGATGGCGCTCATCGGCAATGTTTACGCACAAAGGCTTGGAGAGCGTTCGGCCTGGACAGTCATGGGCATCCTGTTCGTTGCGGTTCCCTGTCTTGCCTTCAGCGATTTGCGCCTGCTTGTGCCAATGGGTCTTGAGACAGTGATCTGGATCCTCTGCATCGTCTGGGCAACTGACAGCGCGGCCTATCTGGCCGGATCGGCGCTGGGGGGCCCCAAGCTTGCGCCGCTCATTTCGCCCAACAAGACATGGGTCGGTGCCGTATCGGGTATGGCGGCCGGCATCGTGGTGGGTATCACGCTTGCGACTGCGGCGGGGTTTGAGCCCGGGCTTCTCTACGTCGCCGCGAGTGCGGGGGTCTCTCTGCTCACGCAGTGTGGTGACCTTGCCGAGTCGTTTCTCAAGCGAACCTTCGGCGTCAAAGATGCCTCCGACCTGATCCCCGGGCACGGTGGCGCGCTCGACCGTCTCGACGGGCTGGTGGTTGCAACCTGCGGCGTGGCGCTTTTCGTGCAGTTTACTGGTTTTTCGCCTGTCGCCTTGGCCGTGTCGTGACAGGGGCGACGGGGAAATCTGTCTCCATCCTGGGCTCGACGGGATCTGTTGGCACCAACACGGTGGAGCTGATCGAGCGCCATAACGAACGCGAACCCGGCGCCTATCGCGTCGTCGCCCTTACCGCGCATGAACGTTGGGACCTGCTTGCGGCGCAGGCGCTGCGCCTCAAGCCTCAATTCGTGGCGATCGCCTCGGCGGCGCGGTACGGGGAACTCAAGGAGGCCCTTTCTGGCAGCGGCATCGAGATTGGTGCAGGACCCGATGCTGTCATCGAGGCTGCGCGCAAGGATGCCGACTGGGTCATGGCCAGCATCATGGGTGCAGCGGGTCTTGCCCCGACACTGGCAGCCGTCGAAAGGGGCAAGACAGTCGCCCTGGCCAACAAGGAATGTCTTGTGTCGGCCGGGACGCTGTTCATGAACCAGGTGCGGCATTACGGAACTACCCTTCTTCCGGTTGATTCCGAGCATAATGCGGTCTTCCAGGTGTTCGATCCGGCACAGTCTAGCGCCATCGAGCGCATCACCCTGACTGCATCCGGGGGGCCATTCCGCACGTGGTCCAAGGCCCAGATGAAAGGGGTCACGCCGGCGCAGGCGTGCCGCCATCCCAATTATTCCATGGGTGCAAAGATCTCGGTCGACTCTGCCACGCTGATGAACAAGGGGCTCGAACTCATCGAAGCCCACCACATGTTTGGCGTCCCCCCGGAACGACTGGGGGTCGTCGTCCATCCGCAGCAGGCGGTTCATTGCCTTGTGACCTATATTGACGGCTCCGTGCTGGCGCAGCTCGCAAGCCCAGACATGCGCACGCCGATTGCCTACGCGCTTGGCTATCCGAGCCGGATAGAGGCTCCGACTCGCAGGCTTGACCTGGTCGAATTGGGGCAGATGAGCTTCGAGGCTCCCGACCTTGAGCGCTTCCCCTGCCTCAGACTGGCACAGGAGGCCATGTCGCAGGGGAAAGGCGCATCCACGGTTCTCAATGCCGCCAATGAGGTGGCGGTTTCGGCCTTTTTGGCTGGAAAGCTGGCTTTCGAAACCATACCGAACCTTGTAGAAACCACGTTGCGGTCGTGCGTCGGGCAAGGAGCGGAGCCCCTAACCCTTGCCGCGGTACTGGCGCTGGATTCGCAAGCCAGGGAGTGCGCCAAACGAGCATTGAGCGATGCTTGAGGCTTGGCGACAACCTCCAGAAGAACAGGACGGACTCGGATGATTGAGCTGGTTACCAGTTTCGCCTTGGGTGGCCTTGGTTTTGTGTTTGTCATTTCCCTGGTCGTGTTTGTCCACGAACTGGGGCATTTTCTGGCTGGGCGCTATTTTGGCGTGAAGGTCGAGGTGTTTTCGATCGGCTTTGGTCGGGAGTTGTTTGGCTT
>JBEIFU010000027.1:0-16708 GCA_040382295.1 Alphaproteobacteria bacterium | reverse complement strand
TGGTGATGCCTGGCGACAACGTGACGATGGACGTGGAGCTGATCGTTCCGATCGCGATGGAAGAGAAGCTTCGCTTCGCCATCCGCGAGGGCGGCCGCACCGTCGGGTCGGGCGTCGTCGTCAAGATTACGAAGTAACGCGTTCGATAGGGGTGTAGCTCAGCTGGTAGAGCATCGGTCTCCAAAACCGAGGGTCGGGGGTTCGAGTCCCTCCGCCCCTGCCAGAACGCAAGGGCCGTGACAGTTAAGGATCGCATGTCACGGCATTGAAGGAAGACTGAAGACTGAAGCACGAGAAGCAAGACGGATATCAAAGGCGAATATGGCGAGCGACAAGAAGCAGGCAGGAACAGGCGATGGCAGCGGCAAGTCCGTTGAGCCAGCGCCGCAACCCGCGCCCAGCCTGTTCACGCGCCTCATGCGGGCCCCTCAGTTTTTTGCTGAGGTGCGCCAGGAGGCTCTCAAGGTCACGTGGCCTACATGGGCAGAGACCCGTGTGACCACCATTGCCGTGTTCATCATGGTCGCCATGGCGATCGTGTTCTTCGCGATCGTGGATTTCGTTATCAGCACCGCCGTCAAATGGATCCTGGGATAGGCATCACCAATGGCTCAAGCCCACCCGCCCGCAAGAAAAGAACTCCCGCCCTCGCGCTGGTACATCGTTCATGCCTACTCGAATTTCGAGAAGAAGGTGGCTGATGAGATCCGCAAGCTGGCGCAGCAGCATGGATTGAATGACCTCTTCCAGGAAGTTCTGGTGCCCACGGAAGAGGTGGTGGAAATTCGCAGGGGCCAGAAGGTCAATGCCGAGCGGAAGTTCTTTCCCGGCTATGTGCTGGTGAAGGCCAACCTGACCGACGAGGCCTATCACCTCGTAAAGAACACGCCGAAAGTCACCGGGTTTCTCGGTTCGGGCAACAAGCCGATGCCGGTCACGCAGGCTGAGGTGGACCGCATCCTGAACCAGGTGAAGGAAGGCGTCGAGCATCCCAAGCCTGCGATAACCTTCGAGGTTGGTGAGCAGGTTCGTGTTGCAGACGGGCCGTTCGCTTCGTTCAACGGCATCATCGAGGAAATCGACGAGGGTCGGTCGCGCCTCAAAGTCGCCGTTTCAATTTTTGGCCGGGCAACCCCGGTGGAACTGGATTTCGGTCAGGTGGAAAAGCTCTGACTGGAGTGTCTGCGGGAGGTCTGGTGTAGCGCCGAGCCGTTGAACCGCTAAGCCAAAGAGAAGGAGTAAAACTCGTGGCGAAGAAAGTAATGGGGCAGATCAAGCTCCAGGTGGCAGCGGGGGCCGCAAACCCGTCGCCGCCCATTGGTCCCGCGCTGGGTCAGCGCGGACTGAACATCATGGAATTCTGCAAGACCTTCAATGCGCGCACGCAGCAAATGGAGAAGGGGATGCCAATCCCCGTCATCATCACGTACTACCAGGACAAGTCGTTCTCTCTCGAGCTGAAGACGCCGCCTGCGTCCTTCCTGCTCAAGAAGGCGGCGAAGATCGATGGTGGCTCCAAGAAGCCTGGCCTCGAGTTCAAGGGTACGGTGACGCAGGCAGATCTGCGCAGCATCGCTGAACTGAAGATGAAGGACCTGAACGCTGTCGATATCGATGCTGCGATGAAGATCATCGCAGGCTCGGCTCGGTCCATGGGCATCGAGGTCAAGGGGTAAGGTCATGGCAAATGCAAAGAAGAAAGCCCCCAAAGAGGGCAAGCGCCTGTCAGTCGCCCGTCAGGGCATAGACCCACGCAAGGTCTATCCGCTCTCTGAAGCTGTCGCGATGGTGAAGTCCCGCGCGAAGGCAAAGTTTGACGAGACCATTGAGATCGCGATGAACCTCGGCGTAGATCCGCGTCATGCGGATCAAATGGTCCGGGGCGTCGTGAACCTGCCCAATGGTACCGGCAAGACCCTTCGCGTCGCCGTGTTCGCAAAGGGCGCCAAGGCGGATGAAGCGCGCGCGGCAGGTGCTGATATCGTCGGCGAGAATGACCTGTTCGAGACCGTGAATGGCGGCAAGATCGACTTCGATCGCCTTATCGCCACGCCCGACATGATGGGGCTGGTTGGTCGTCTGGGCAAGGTCCTCGGGCCACGCGGCCTCATGCCGAATCCGAAGGTTGGCACGGTGACGATGGACGTCACGAAGGCAGTGAAGGATGCCAAGGGTGGCGCGGTCGAGTTCCGCGTCGAGAAGGCCGGCATCATTCATGCGGGCATTGGCAAGGCCAGCTTCTCCGAAGCGGCGCTGGTCGAGAACATCCGCGCCTTCTACGACTCCGTCATCAAGGCGAAGCCGCCGGCGGCAAAAGGGAATTACCTGAAGAAGGTATCGATCTCGTCGACGCAGGGACCGGGGGTGACAGTCGAGCCCTCGTCGGTTCTGGCATAAGGGAGTTTTGAATTCCGGCGGGAGACCGCCGGTGGACCAGGGCACTCAACGGCCCTGGCCTGTCCGAGACCGCAGGTGTCTGAGGCGGAGCGTGTCCGTCGACGGCTTAATGGAAACAGCCTGCATAGACAGGGGTTGCGTGCGTGAATCCGCCGGGTAACCGGCAGAGAAGTGCCTGAAGCTCTTGGGACAGGAAATCTGAAGCGCATCCAGGCGGGCGGGGCGACAATCCCGGCCATCGGGGAAACTGAAACAGGCAAAGGAGCCAAGAAAGTGGATAGAGCGCAAAAGGCGGAAGTAATCGGCAGCCTGACCGAAAGGTTCGGTGAAGCCGGTGTCGTCGTGGTCGCGCGCTATCAGGGCATGACCGTGGCAGACATGTCAAAGCTGCGGTCGCAGATGAGGGCGGTTGGTGCGAGCTTCAAAGTCTCGAAGAACCGTCTGGCCAAGCGTGCAGCGGATGCAACGAAGGCAAAGCCAATCGGAGACCTCCTGAAGGGGCCGACGGGCATTGCGTTTTCTGCTGATCCGATCGCTGCGCCCAAGGTTGCCGTCGAATACGCCAAGACGAACTCGAAGTTCGTGATCCTGGGCGGTGTCGTCGGTACCCAGTTCATCGATGCGAAGGGTGTGGAGGCGCTTGCCTCGCTCCCGAGCCTCGACGAGCTCAGGGCAACGATTGCAGGCATGGTCAAGCAGCCCGCGACGAAGATCGCGAGCATTCTGCAGGCGCCAGGCGGGCAGTTGGCCCGCGTGATCAACGCCTACGCCCAGAAAAGCGAAGCGGCCTGAATTTTCGAAAACCAAGAACTGCAAGCACAAGGAACGTAATCAATGTCCAAGCTGGAAAAGATTGTTGAAGAACTCTCGACGCTCACCGTCATGGAAGCGGCCGAGTTGTCTAAGATGCTCGAAGAGAAGTGGGGTGTTTCAGCTGCTGCTCCCGTCGCCGTCGCGGCTGTTGCCGCCCCGGGCGGTGGTGGTGCTGCCGCTGCTGCTGCTGAGAAGACCGAGTTCTCGGTCGTGCTCGAGTCTGCGGGCGACAAGAAGATCAATGTGATCAAGGTGGTGCGCGAGCTCACGGGCCTTGGCCTCAAGGAAGCCAAGGATCTGGTCGAAGGCGCACCGAAGGAAGTCAAGGCTGACGTGCCGAAGGCCACTGCCGAAGAGTGGAAGAAGAAGCTCGAGGCTGAAGGCGCAAAGGTTGCGTTGAAGTAACGCCCGGATTTGCGCGGCATGAGGCTGCGTGATCGGCGAACAGAATGAAGCCGATTTCACCGTCCGCGAGTGAAACGCTTGCGGGCGGTGAGATCGTTTCCGTCATACCGGGTGGCTTTCAGGCCGGGTTGGCGACAAGACGGAATGCGAGGAGCTTCCTCCGGCATTCCCACCTGAAGGCAAGAGGCGAGACGATTTTTAGCTCAGGGATGGATCATGGCGTTGTCGTTCACGGACCGCAAAAGGGTACGCAAGAGTTTCGGACGGATCGGCGAGATCGCGCAGTTGCCAAACCTTATCGAGGTGCAGCGCGAGTCCTACGCACAGTTCCTTCAGATGTTTGTGAAGCCCGAGGCGCGTGAAAACTCCGGGCTTGAAGCGGTGTTCAGATCGGTGTTTCCCATCACCGATTTCTCCGAGACGTCGCGGCTGGAATATGTCCATTACGAGTTCGAGGAGCCAAAATACGACGTCGAAGAGTGTCGGCAGCGCGGCATGACCTTTTCTGCGCCCTTGAAGGTGAAGCTCCGGCTGATCGTTTTCGAGGTGGACCAGGAAACGCAGGCAAAATCAGTGAAGGACATCAAGGAGCAGGATGTCTACATGGGCGACATGCCGCTCATGACCGAGCTGGGCACGTTCATCGTCAACGGCACTGAGCGTGTGATTGTCAGCCAGATGCATCGCTCGCCAGGCGTGTTCTTCGATCACGACAAGGGCAAGACCCACTCCAGCGGGAAGTTGCTCTTCGGTGCGCGGGTGATCCCGTACCGCGGTTCTTGGCTCGATTTCGAGTTTGATGCCAAGGACGTTGTCTATGTCCGCATCGACCGGCGCCGCAAGCTACCCGTCACGACGCTGTTGTTTGCACTGGGGCTGACCGCGGAAGAGATCCTGGGTCAGTTCTATCGCAGCGTTCCTTACAAGCAGAACAAGGATGGCTGGGTTACGCCCTACGATGCCGAGCGCATGCGCAATTTCAAGGCGAGCCACGACCTTCGCAATGCAAAGACCGGGGAGGTTGTCCTCGAGGCCGGGCGCAAACTGCTGCCCAGCAAGGCGCGCAAATTGGCCGAAGAAGGCCTCAGGCATTTGCTGGTGCCGGCGGCGGAGCTCCATGGACGATATCTTGCCTATGACATGGTCAATGGCGAGACTGGCGAGATCTTTGCTGAGGCGGGTGACGAAATCACGGAGGCTCTGCTCGAGGACCTGGACAATTCGGGTTTCGACGAGGTTGCCGTGCTCGATATTGATCACGTGAACACTGGTCCCTGGATCCGCAACACGCTGATGGTCGACAAGAACCAATCGCGCGAGCAGGCTTTGATCGACATTTATCGCGTGATGCGTCCTGGTGAGCCGCCGACGCTCGACACCGCTGAGACGCTGTTCAATAGCCTGTTCTTCGACAGCGAACGCTATGACATGTCGTCAGTGGGTCGGGTTAAGATGAATTCCCGCCTCGGGCTCGATGCGCCCGATACGCAGCGTACACTTCGTCGCGAGGACCTCCTGGCGGTGGTGCGTATCCTGCACGACCTGCGCGACGGAAAGGGAGAGATCGACGATATCGACAATCTTGCCAACCGCCGCGTGCGTTCGGTGGGCGAGCTTATGGAGAACCAGTATCGCGTCGGCTTGCTGCGCATGGAGCGCGCGATCAAGGAGCGCATGTCGTCAGTCGAGATCGATACGGTCATGCCGCATGATCTTATCAATGCCAAGCCTGCTGCCGCGGCGGTGCGAGAGTTTTTCGGTTCGTCCCAGCTGTCTCAGTTCATGGACCAAACGAACCCATTGTCGGAGATCACCCACAAACGCCGCCTGTCGGCGCTTGGTCCGGGCGGTTTGACGCGCGAGCGAGCGGGCTTCGAAGTTCGTGACGTGCACCCGACGCATTACGGCCGCATCTGTCCGATTGAAACGCCAGAAGGTCCCAATATCGGTCTGATCAACTCACTAGCCACCTATGCAAGGGTGAACAAATACGGCTTCATCGAAAGCCCCTATCGTCGCGTGAAGGACGGCAAGGTCACCAACGAGGTGGTCTACATGCCGGCCATGGAGGAATCGAAGTACGTCATCGCACAGTCGAATGTGGCGCTGGATGCCCGCGGCCGCTTTGTCGATGACCTCGTAACCTGCCGAAAGGCCGGCGACGTGATCCTGCTGTCCTCCGATCGTGTCGAATTCATGGACGTGTCGCCAAGACAGATCGTGTCGGTCGCAGCCGCCCTGATCCCCTTCCTCGAGAACGACGACGCGAACCGGGCCCTGATGGGGTCGAACATGCAGCGTCAGGCTGTCCCGCTGCTGGAGTCGGAAGCACCGTTCGTCGGCACAGGCCTTGAGGGCGTCGTTGCGAGAGACTCCGGCGCGGCCATTGCGGCACGTCGCTCTGGCGTGGTCGACCAGGTCGACGCCACGCGTATCGTCGTTCGTGCGTCCGAGGAAACCGATGCCACAAAGTCAGGCGTCGACATCTACCGGTTGCAGAAGTTCCAACGCTCGAACCAGTCGACCTGCATCACGCAGCGGCCGCTGGTGAAGGTGGGTGATCGGGTCCAGGCTGGTGACATTGTGGCAGATGGTCCTTCGACGGACCTCGGCGAATTGGCGCTTGGCCGGAATGTGCTCGTGGCCTTCATGCCCTGGAATGGTTACAACTTCGAGGACTCTATCCTCATCTCCGAACGCATTGTCCGTGACGATGTCTTCACCTCGATCCATATCGAGGAATTCGAGACCATGGCGCGCGACACGAAGCTGGGCCCTGAGGAAATCACGCGCGACATTCCCAATGTTGGCGAGGAAGCTCTCAAGAACCTCGATGAGGCCGGTATCGTCTATATCGGTGCAGAGGTGAACCCCGGCGATATTCTTGTCGGAAAGATCACGCCGAAGGGCGAGAGCCCCATGACGCCTGAGGAGAAACTCCTTCGTGCGATCTTCGGCGAGAAAGCGTCGGATGTCAGGGACACAAGTCTCCGCCTGCCGCCCGGTGCCTCGGGAACAGTGGTGGAAGTGCGCGTCTTCAATCGTCACGGGATCGACAAGGATCAACGGGCCCAGGCGATCGAGCGTGAGGAGATCGAGCGTTTCGCAAAGGACAGGGACGACGAACTCGCCATCCTGGAACGAAACATCTATGCGCGTCTCGAGGAACTGCTCCTGAACAAGCAGATCTCGACCGGTCCCAAGGGTATCGCGCCTGATAGCAAGATCTCCCAGCAAATGCTCGAGGGGCTGCCGAGAGCGCTCTGGTGGCAGTTCGGTTTGCGTAACGAAAAGGCCCAGGGCGAAATTGAATCGATGCGAAAGCTCTATGACGATGCGAAGGCGCGTCTGGAAGCTCGTTTCGCCGACAAGGTTGACAAGCTCCGCCGGGGCGATGAGTTGTCCCCGGGCGTCATGAAGATGGTGAAGGTCTTTGTTGCCGTGAAGCGCAAGCTTCAGCCTGGCGACAAGATGGCTGGCCGACATGGAAACAAGGGCGTGATTTCACGCATCGTGCCGATCGAGGACATGCCGCATCTCGAGGATGGTATGCCGGTGGATATCGTCCTGAACCCGCTCGGGGTTCCCAGCCGCATGAATGTGGGCCAAATCCTTGAGACCCATCTTGGGTGGGCGTGCCATGGCATCGGTCGACAGATTGGCGACATGGTCGCGCGCTATCGACGGGACGGCAAGGCTGACCCGTTGCGCCGGCACCTGAAGTCCATCTTTACACAGGACACCGGACTTGGTGACCTGTCGGATGAGCAGGTCGTTGATATGGCGTCCCGCATGGACAAGGGGATCCACATTGCGACCCCTGTGTTCGATGGCGCGAACGAGGCTGACATCAACAAGATGCTTGAGCTTGCCGGGATGAATGTCTCGGGTCAGGTAACCCTGTATGACGGTCGCTCCGGCGAACCATTCAAGCGACCTGTTACCGTCGGCTATATCTACATGCTGAAGCTTCACCACCTGGTGGATGACAAGATCCATGCCCGCTCAATTGGCCCCTACAGCCTTGTCACCCAGCAGCCTCTGGGTGGAAAGGCGCAGTTCGGCGGACAGCGTTTCGGTGAAATGGAAGTGTGGGCCCTCGAAGCCTACGGTGCCGCTTACACGCTCCAGGAGATCCTGACGGTCAAGTCGGATGACGTTGCCGGTCGTACCAAGGTTTATGAGGCGATTGTTCGTGGCGACGAGAATTTTGAAGCCGGTATCCCGGAAAGCTTCAACGTGCTGATCAAGGAAATGCGCTCGCTCGGCCTTAACGTCGAGCTTGTGACGGAGACGGAAGCCTGAGCTCGTCCCCCGAACAACAGATATCCAAGGAGATTTGTACTCCATGAACCAGGAAGTCCTGAACGTTTTCAACCCGATCGCGGCCCCCCCGTCGTTCGATCGCATCCGTATCGCTCTAGCCAGCCCGGAGAAGATCCACAACTGGTCCTATGGCGAGATCAAGAAGCCGGAAACCATCAACTACCGGACCTTCAAGCCGGAACGAGATGGGCTGTTCTGTGCCCGTATTTTTGGTCCGATCAAGGACTACGAGTGTCTTTGCGGCAAGTACAAGCGCATGAAATATCGCGGCATCGTCTGCGAGAAGTGCGGCGTCGAAGTCACGCTTTCGAAGGTGCGTCGCGAACGCATGGGGCATATCGAGCTCGCATCGCCTGTCGCGCACATCTGGTTCATGAAGTCGCTGCCCTCCCGGATCGGCATGCTGCTGGACATGACCCTGAAGGATCTCGAGCGGGTTCTTTACTTCGAGGGTTACATCGTCATTGAGCCGGGTTTGACGCCCCTCAAGGAGCGAACCCTTCTGACCGAGGACGAGTTCCTGAAAGCGCAGGATGAGTATGGCGAGGACAGCTTCACCGCCATGATCGGCGCTGAGGCGATCCGGGAGCTTCTCATGCGGCTGGACCTGCCGGGGCTGAAGGACTCCCTGCGCAAGGAAATCGCGACCACCGAGTCGGAACTCAAGCCGAAGAAGCTGGTAAAGCGGCTGAAGCTCGTGGAGTCGCTCATTGAATCCGGGAACCGCCCGGAGTGGATGATCCTGACGGTCGTTCCCGTCATTCCACCGGAGTTGCGCCCGCTCGTTCCGCTGGATGGTGGACGCTTTGCGACCTCTGACCTGAACGACCTCTATCGCCGGGTCATCAATCGCAACAATCGCCTCAAGCGACTGATGGAGTTGCGCGCGCCGGACATCATCATCCGAAACGAAAAGCGCATGTTGCAGGAGTCGGTGGACGCGCTCTTCGACAATGGGCGGCGTGGACGGGTCATTACAGGTGCCAACAAGCGGCCGCTGAAGTCCCTCGCCGACATGCTGAAGGGCAAACAGGGTCGTTTCCGGCAGAACCTTCTTGGCAAACGGGTCGACTATTCGGGCCGCTCCGTCATTGTGGTTGGTCCGGAACTCAAGCTCCACCAGTGCGGGTTGCCGAAGAAGATGGCGCTCGAGCTCTTCAAGCCCTTCATCTACAACCGTCTCGAGGCCAAAGGCCTGTCGGCGACCGTCAAGCAGTCCAAGAAGATGGTCGAGAAGGAGAGGCCCGAGGTTTGGGATATCCTCGCTGAGGTCATTCGCGAGCATCCCGTGCTGCTCAATCGCGCACCCACTTTGCACCGCCTCGGCATCCAGGCTTTCGAGCCCGTGCTGATCGAAGGCAAGGCGATCCAGCTGCATCCTCTCGTCTGCACGGCGTTCAACGCCGACTTCGACGGTGACCAGATGGCCGTGCATGTGCCGTTGTCGCTCGAGGCGCAGCTTGAAGCGCGTGTGCTCATGATGTCGACGAACAACATCCTGAGCCCCGCGAACGGAAAGCCCATCATCGTGCCCAGCCAGGACATCGTTCTGGGCATCTACTATTGCTCGCTCGATCGAGACGGGGAGCCTGGAGAGGGCAAGTCATTCGTCGATATGGGTGAGATCGAGCACGCCTTGGCCCAGGGTGTGATCACGCTGCATTCCAAGATCAAAGCCCGGTATCGGACTGTCGATGCGCAGGGCAAGCCCACGATCGTGCGTGTTGATACGACGCCCGGCCGACTGATGATTGCCGAGCTTCTGCCTCGCAATCCCAATGTGCCGTTCGCGATGGTGAACCGCGTCCTGAGGAAAGCCGAGATTTCGGCCCTGATCGACATCGTTTATCGCCATTGTGGCCAGAAAGAGACCGTCCTCTTTGCAGACGCGGTTATGGCGCTTGGTTTCCGCGAGGCCTACAAGGCCGGAATTTCCTTCGGCAAAGACGACATGGTCGTGCCTCATACGAAGGAAGGCCTGGTCGAAAAGACGCGCAAGGAGATCAAGGAGTACGAGAAGCAGTATCAGGAAGGCTTCATCACCGAGGGTGAAAAGTACAACAAGGTCGTCGACGCCTGGTCGAAGTGTACGGACCGCGTTGCCGAGGAGATGATGCGCGAGATCTCATCCGTAAAGCGGGATGAGACAACCAAGCGCGTCAAGGAGATCAATTCGATCTACATGATGTCGCATTCGGGCGCGCGTGGCTCTCCGACCCAAATGAAGCAGCTGGCCGGTATGCGTGGTCTGATGACCAAGCCTTCTGGCGAGATCATCGAGACGCCGATCATCTCGAACTTCAAGGAGGGTCTCACCGTTCTCGAGTACTTCAACTCGACTCATGGTGCCCGCAAAGGTCTGGCTGATACCGCGCTCAAGACCGCAAACTCAGGCTATCTGACACGGCGCCTCGTTGACGTGGCCCAGGACTGCATCATCACGCAGGATGATTGTGGCACGACCGCAGGCATCACCGTTGCAGCCGTTCTTGATGGCGGCAACGTGGTTGCCACGCTGACCGAACGTACCCTGGGGCGCACGGCGGCAGACGACGTGAAGGATCCGGCAACGGGCAAGATCATCGTCAAGCGTGGCGAGGAAATTACGGAGGACAAGGCCGAAGCACTCGAGTCAGCTCAGGTGCCGAAGGTTCGTATCCGTTCCGTGCTGACGTGTGAGCTCAAGACCGGTGTCTGCGCAAAGTGCTATGGTCGCGACCTTGCCCGCGGAACCCCCGTCAACAGCGGTGAAGCCGTTGGGGTCATTGCCGCCCAGTCGATCGGTGAACCCGGTACCCAGCTCACGATGCGTACCTTCCATATTGGCGGTGCCGCCCAGGTGGCTGAGCAGTCGTTCGTCGATGCCAGCCACGATGGGAAGATCAAGATCGTCAATCGCAACGTGGTGAAGGACTCCACGGGCATGCTGCGCGTGATGGGTCGTAATTGCCAGATCGTGATTGTCGACGAGAACCTGCAGGAACGTGGCAGTTTCAAGGTGCCGTTCGGTGCTCACCTGAAGTTCGATGAGGGCGAGACGGTGAAGCGTGGCCAGCGTCTGATCGAGTGGGATCCCTACACGATCCCGATCCTGACCGAGCGCGCGGGTTTCCTGAAATACGAGGATCTCGTCGAGGGACTGAGCCTCAAGGAAGTGACGGACGAGTCGACGGGTATTTCGAGCAAGGTGGTCCTGGACTGGCGCGCCAGCGCTCGCGGAACCGACCTGCGTCCAGCATTGTCCATTCGCGACAAGAAGGGCGAAGTCATCAAGATCGCCGGGAAGTCCGAGGCGCGGTACATCCTGCCTGTCGATGCAATCCTGTCGGTTGATGACGGTGCCGAGGTTCGAGAAGGCGACGTTATCGCACGTATCTCGACCGAAGGCGCCAAGACGCGCGACATCACCGGCGGTCTGCCGCGGGTGGCTGAGCTGTTCGAAGCCCGCAAGCCGAAAGATCATGCCATCATTGCCGAGATCGATGGCTGGATCGAGTTCGGAAAGGACTACAAGAACAAGCGACGCGTGGTTCTCAAGCCCAAGGATGACAAGCTGGAGCCGCTGGAGTACCTCATCCCGAAGGGCAAGCACATTGCCGTTCAGGAGGGGGATTTCGTCGAACGCGGCGACTTCATCATGGACGGTAACCCTGCTCCCCACGACATCCTGCGAATCAAGGGCGTGGAGGCGCTTGCGGCCTACCTCGTAAACGAGATCCAGGACGTCTATCGGTTGCAGGGCGTGAAGATCAACGACAAGCACATCGAAGTGATCGTTCGCCAGATGCTGCAGAAGGTCGAGATCGATGACGGTGGCGAGACGACGCTGGTTCAGGGCGAGCAGCTTGATTTCATCGAGTTCGAGGAAATCAATGCCAAGGCGCGCGCCGAGGGGTTGAAGCCTGCCGAAGGAAAGCCGGTTCTGCTCGGAATCACGAAGGCTTCGCTGCAGACACGGTCCTTCATTTCGGCTGCGTCTTTCCAGGAAACGACCCGCGTTCTTACCGAGGCTGCCGTTTGCGGCAAGGTCGATACCCTCGACGGTCTCAAGGAGAACGTGATCGTTGGTCGCCTTATCCCTGCCGGAACCGGTGGCATGATGACGCGGCTTAAGCATGTTGCGGCAGAGCGGGACAAGGCCATCCTGGCCGCAAGACAGGCAGCGGCCGCGGCGGCAGCCCCGGCCTTGCCTCCCGCAGAGCCGGCGACGGCTCCTGCTGCCGAATAGCTGGTAACAAAAAGCCGGGATTGGATCCCGGCTTTTTCGTTTCTGTCGTGGTGAGTGGCTTTGCCCCGGCCCTGAAAGAATCCGGTAAATGGGAGTTGACGAAATATCGTTGCGCGCGTACAAGGCGCCCCTCATTCGACGGCTGGCTGTAGGGCCTTGGGTCCCTAAACGCTCCGCACAAGTCCTATGAGTCAGGTTTGAAAGCACGAGCCGCCGGGCCACCGGTTGCTCCTCTGCATGTTGGACCAAGCGCCACGGGGTGATGGGCACGGCCCCCCGCGAGCGCTTTGAGTTGTTTGCTAGTCGTGCGCGAATTCGAGATGAAGCGAAACGCCAGAGCATGCCGACGATCAACCAGCTGATCCGCAAACCGCGACACCCCAAGGTTCGCCGCACAAAGGCGCCTGCGCTGCAGAGCTCGCCGCAGAAGCGTGGCGTTTGCACCCGCGTCTACACGACCACGCCAAAGAAGCCGAACTCGGCTCTTCGCAAGGTGGCGCGCGTCAGGCTGACAAACTCGCAGGAAGTGATCAGCTACATCCCGGGCGAGGGGCATAACCTGCAGGAGCACTCGGTGGTGCTGATCCGCGGGGGGCGCGTGAAGGATTTGCCGGGTGTGCGTTATCACATCCTTCGCGGTGTCCTCGACACGCAGGGCGTGAAGGACCGCAAGCAAGCTCGCTCCCTCTATGGCGCCAAGCGTCCGAAGTAAGGAACAGATTCGATGTCACGTCGTCGTCGTCCCCAGAAGCGCGAAATCCTCCCGGACGCCAAATATGGCGATCTCGTCATTGCCAAGTTCATGAACTGCCTCATGTATGACGGAAAGAAGTCGGCTGCCGAGCATATCGTTTATGGCGCCCTCACCACCATCGAGCAGCGAACGAAGTCGGATCCGCTGAAGATGTTCCATGCCGCGCTCGAGAACGTGGCGCCAGCCATTGAAGTCCGCTCCCGGCGTGTTGGTGGTGCGACGTATCAGGTTCCTGTCGAGGTCCGGACGGATCGCCGCCAGGCCCTGGCAATCCGGTGGATCATCAATGCATCGCGCGCGCGCAACGAGCAGACGATGCAGCAGCGTCTCTCCGGCGAACTTCTTGATGCGGCGAATAATCGTGGCACGGCCGTGAAGAAGCGTGAAGACACCCACAAGATGGCGGAGGCCAACCGGGCCTTCGCGCATTATCGCTGGTAACGACACTGAGCCATCGGACACAAGACCATGCCCAGAACCACTCCGCTCGATAAGTACCGTAACATCGGCATCTGCGCGCATATCGACGCCGGAAAGACGACTACGACCGAGCGCATCCTTTACTACACGGGCAAGAGCCACAAGATCGGCGAAGTGCACGATGGCGCCGCTACCATGGACTTCATGGAGCAGGAGCAAGAGCGCGGCATTACGATCACGTCAGCTGCAACGACGGCTTTCTGGAACGATCACCGCGTGAACATCATCGACACGCCAGGCCACGTCGACTTCACCATCGAGGTCGAGCGCTCGATGCGGGTGCTCGACGGTGCTGTTGCGGTGTTCGACTCTGTAGCCGGCGTCGAGCCGCAGTCGGAGACTGTGTGGCGCCAGGCAGACAAGTACCGCGTTCCGCGCATCTGCTTCGTCAACAAGATGGACCGCACGGGCGCGGATTTCTATCGTTGCGTGCAGATGATGATCGACCGCCTTGGCACCAAGCCCTGCGTGATTCAGTTGCCCTACGGCGCTGAAGGCGACCACAAGGGCATCATTGATCTTGTGGAGATGCGGGCCATTGTCTGGAAGGACGAGAGCCTGGGCGCCAAGTACGAGATTCAGGAAATCCCGGCCGACTACAAGGCGAAGGCCGAGGAGTGGCGCGGCAAGATGATCGAGCTGGCTGTCGAAATGGATGACGCGGCCATGGAGGCTTATCTCGAGGGCAAGGAGCCGGATGTGGCGACGCTCAAGAGGCTGATCCGAGCCGGCACGATGAACTTCAAGTTTGTACCCGTGACCTGCGGTGCAGCCTTCAAGAACAAGGGCGTGCAGACCCTGCTTGATGCGGTCGTCGATTTCCTGCCTTCTCCCCTCGACATCCCGGCGGTGAAGGGTATCAAGCCCGGCAAAGAAGAGACTGAGGTCGAGCGCAAGGCAGAAGACAACGCGCCGCTGTCCATGCTGGCGTTCAAGATCATGGACGACCCATTCGTTGGGTCGATCACGTTCTGCCGCATCTATTCGGGCAAGCTTGAGAGCGGTTCGACGCTGTTGAACTCCACTCGTGACCGCAAGGAGCGGGTCGGACGCATGCTGCTGATGCATGCGAATTCCCGTGAAGACATCAAGGAGGCTCTCGCCGGTGACATCGTTGCCCTGGCGGCGCTGAAGGAAACCCGGACGGGTGATACGCTTTGCGATCCGAACCACCCGGTCATTCTCGAGAAGATGGAATTCCCGGAGCCGGTTATCTCGGTTGCGATCGAGCCCAAGACCAAGGGTGACCAGGAGAAGATGGGCGTCGCGCTCGCGCGCCTGGCACAGGAAGATCCGTCGTTCCGCGTTTCAGTGGACGAGGAGTCTGGCCAGACGATCCTCAGGGGCATGGGCGAACTCCACCTCGACATCAAGGTCGATATTCTTCGTCGCACCTATAAAGTCGATTGCAACATTGGTGCGCCGCAGGTTGCCTATCGCGAAACCCTGACCAAGTCCGTCGAGATCGACTACACGCACAAGAAGCAGACCGGTGGTTCCGGTCAGTTTGCTCGAGTGAAGATCGTATTTGAGCCGCTGGCGGCTGGCGAAGGGTTCATTTTCGAGAACGACATTGTCGGTGGATCGGTGCCCAAGGAATATGTTCCGGGTGTCGAGAAGGGGCTCAATGCGTCGCGCGAGAATGGCGTGCTTGCCGGGTTCCCCCTGATCGATTTCAAGGCGACCCTGATTGACGGCGCCTATCATGAAGTCGACTCCAACGTGCTGACCTTCGAAATCGCTTCGCGCGCTGCGTTCCGCGAGCTCAAGGAGCGCAAGGCTGTCAAGCTGCTCGAGCCCATGATGAAGGTTGAGGTGGTTACGCCTGAGGATTTCATGGGCGGAGTAATCGGCGATCTCAACTCGCGGCGTGGGCAGGTGCAGGGCACAGACCAGCGCGGAAACGCGCAGGTTATCACCGCAATGGTTCCGCTGGCGAACATGTTTGGCTACGTGAATACCCTTCGCTCGATGAGCCAGGGTCGCGCCAGCTACTCGATGCAGTTCGACCACTACGAAGATGTACCTCGCGCGATTGCTGATGAAGTCATCGCGAAGTTTGCCTGACGATTGAGACCAAGAACGAAAGAGCCTCTGGAGAGAGAAGACCATGGCCAAAGCGAAGTTTGAGCGGACGAAGCCGCACTGCAACATTGGAACGATTGGGCACGTTGACCACGGGAAGACGTCGCTGACGGCGGCGATCACGAAGGTTCTTGCGAAGGCTGGCGGAGCGAAGTTCACGGCGTACGACCAGATTGACAAGGCTCCTGAGGAGAAGGCGCGCGGGATCACGATTTCGACGGCGCATGTTGAGTATGAGACGGCCAACCGTCACTACGCGCATGTCGACTGTCCTGGCCACGCGGACTACGTGAAGAACATGATCACGGGCGCGGCGCAGATGGACGGGGCCATTCTTGTTGTCTCGGCGGCGGACGGGCCGATGCCGCAGACACGCGAGCACATTCTTCTGGCGCGTCAGGTCGGCGTTCCGGCGCTGGTCGTGTTCATGAACAAGGTCGATATGGTCGACGACCCTGAGCTTCTGGACCTTGTGGAGATGGAAGTCCGTGAGCTTCTGTCGAAGTACGAGTTCCCCGGTGACACGATCCCGATCGTGAAGGGCTCGGCATTGTGCGCTCTCGAGGACCGCGATCCGAAGCTTGGCGAGGAAGCGATTCTGGCGCTGATGAAGGCGGTTGATGAATCGATCCCGCAGCCGGATCGTCCGAAGGACCAGCCGTTCCTGATGCCTGTTGAAGACGTTTTCTCGATTTCGGGCCGCGGCACGGTTGTGACGGGGCGCATCGAGCGCGGGATCGTGAAGGTTGGCGAGGAAATTGAGATCATCGGGATCCGTCCGACGACCAAGACGGTTGTCACGGGCGTCGAGATGTTCCGCAAGCTGCTTGACCAGGGTGAGGCTGGCGACAACGTTGGCTGCCTGCTGCGCGGCATTGAGCGCGAGGGGATTGAGCGCGGTCAGGTGTTGGCGAAGCCGGGTTCGGTGACGCCGCACACGAACTTCAAGGCCGAGGCCTACATCCTGACGAAGGAAGAGGGTGGTCGTCATACGCCGTTCTTCACGAACTATCGTCCGCAGTTCTATTTCCGGACGACGGACGTGACGGGTGTGGTGACGCTGCCTTCCGGCACGGAAATGGTGATGCCTGGCGACAACGTGACGATGGACGTGGAGCTGATCGTTCCGATCGCGATGGAAGAGAAGCTTCGCTTCGCCATCCGCGAGGGCGGCCGCACCGTCGGGTCGGGCGTCGTCGTCAAGATTACGAAGTAACGCG